>CALAEU010000188.1 GCA_937891215.1 uncultured Clostridia bacterium | reverse complement strand
TATAAGAGAATTCTGTATATGTAATACCAGCATCTAATCGACGAGCAACGATATCTTTATTTAACATATAGTTAACATTAAAGAATTTACCGAAATCCATCGTTTTGTGATCATTGCTCAAATTAACGTAATGGGTATTATAATCGGTCTTATCTCCCGAAAGATAGGCGTCGGGCAGAAGGATACCGCATAAAAATCTGTTTTTATCCTTGATGTCGAGTTTATCGGCAAGTAACTTGCCTACGTATAAATGCATAAGACGGGAAGCCATTATTTGTACTCCTTTTCTAAAGCTTCAAATAATCCGTTAATGTACGTAGCACCCAATGCTCTGTCGAAAAGACCATAGCCCGGTTTACCTGTTTCGCCCCAAATCATTCTGCCGTGGTCAGGACGAACATAACCCTCGTAATTATTTTCAACAAGTGCTTTTACAATATCGTACATATCGAGTGAGCCACAATCTGAAAGGTGTGCCCTTTCTTCAAATGAACCATCTTCCATAATTTTAACATTACGGATGTGCATAAATGCAATTCTGTCCATCTCTGCATATTTTCTGATCATTTTTGGAATATCGTTACTCTTAGCACAACCTAAACTACCAGTGCAAAGGCAAAGACTGTTAGCAGGACTGTCATAGAGTTTCAAAAATCTGTCAAGATTTTCTTCATTTGTAATAATTCTTGGAAGTCCAAAAATCGGATACGGTGGGTCATCAGGGTGAATAGCCATTCTTACGCCACATTCTTCTGCAACAGGAATAACTTTTTTAAGAAATTTTTCTAAATTACTCCAAAGACCTTCTTCACCTATTTCGCCATAAGCGGTAATAAGTTCACGAACTTCTTCCTGTGTGTAACTTGAATCCCAACCTGGTAAGTGAATATCGTCTTTAAGAGGGTCAAGACCTTTCATCTGTTCCCAGTACATAACAAGGGATGTTGAACCATCTTTTGCTTCTTTATCGAGTTGAGTGCGTGTCCAGTCAAAAACAGGCATAAAGTTATAAGTAACACACTTAACGCCATACTTTGCGCATCTTCTGATGTTTTCACAGTAAACATCTAAAAGTTTGTCAACATCTCCACGACCTAATTTGATGTCTTCGTGAACAGGGATTGACTCTACAACATCAAAAACAAGACCATTTTTATCACAATCGTCTTTGAGTCTTTTAATGCTTTCTTCACTCCACACTTCACCTGGTTTTACATCGTAAACCGCAGAAACTATGGAACGCATACCAGGAATTTGTGAAATGTACTGAAGTGAAATCGGATCGTCTTCGCCGTACCAGCGAAATGAAAGTTTCATTTTCATAAGTTTTTCTCCGTTCTGTTATTTTCAAATTCTCAATCAATCTCAATAAATTTCTCAAGCTCTATAAAAAACTGTTTCTCACACAGTTTTAAGATACGGATATTGTTTCTCACTCAATACCCAATATCATTTTAGCAATTTTATATACATCACCGCAACCTAAAGTTATTACCAAATCACCTTTTCCTATATTAGACTTTAAGTAATCGGCAACCTCACTGAATTCAGGGAACCAAATGGAACCTTCAATTTCATCGGCTAAATCCTGTGTTTTAATACCGAATGTATTGATTTCTCTTGAACCCATAATTTCTGTCATAACAACTTTGTCCGCAATAGAAAGTGCTTCGCCAAATTCTTTTAAAAGCATTTTAGTTCTGCTGAATGTGAAAGGCTGGAACACTGCCCACACTCTTTCGTAACCCATTTTCATAGCGGCAGAAAGTGTTACTTCTAATTCTTTAGGGTGGTGTGCGTAGTCATCAACTATAACAGCACCGTTATATTCGCCTAAAATTTCAAAGCGTCTGCCTGCACCTTTGAAGTTATATAAACTCTTTTCACATTGCTGGAATGTTGCACCGCAATACATAGCGGTAGCAATTGCACACAGAGCATTTAAAATATTGTGTTCACCGGGAACGTTAAGTTCAACAGCACCTAATTCTTCGCCATCTTTAAATACTGTGAATTTAGGGAATGCACCGTGCACCCATTCTAAATCTTTGTAGTAATAAGTATTTGTAGCATCACTGCCGAATGTTATTTTTTCTTTACCTTTTATTCCCTGTACACTTTTAATAGTATTATCATCATCACCATTAAAAATTACAACTTTTGACATTTCTGCAAATTTTGTGAATGATGCAATTAAATTGTCAAGGGTTTTAAAGTACTCCATATGGTCACAGTCGATGTTAAGAATCACACTTACATCGGGTGACAAATCTAAAAATGTATCTTTATATTCACACGCTTCACAAACGAGAGTTTCGCTTTTACCTACTCTGCCGTTAGTACCTGTAAGCGGTAATTTACCACCGATTACCAATGACGGATCAAAATCATTTTCAATAAGAATCTGTGAAATCATAGAAGTAACTGTTGTTTTGCCGTGAGTACCACAAACACCTATACAGTTATTATATTTTCTTGTAATCGCACCAAAAAGTTTACTTCTTTCAAATGTTGGTATTCCGTTCACTTTTGCCGCAACGAGCTCCGGGTTATCAGGAAGAAGCGCTGCAGTAAACACTACCATATCAGCACCCTCAACATTTTCAGCTTTTTGCCCGAGTGTAACAGGAATACCTAAATTTCTTATTCTTTTTAATGTATCTGTTTCGTTATTATCTGAACCGGTTAAATAATAACCTTTTTCATGAAGAATTTCGGCAAGTGGACACATACCGCTACCGCCGATTCCTATAAAATGTATTCTTTTCGCATTTTCTAAAGCCTGTTCTATATTCATAAAAGGAAATCCTTTCCAATTTTCAAAATAATACTATTTTATTATACTACATAATTTTATAAAAATAAACTATTTTTACAATTTTTTCACAGAAAATTATTGTATTTCTTTAAACTTTTTAGCAAAATTGTTCCAAAAACACCACAAGATATCATTTCACCGATACCAACTGTCAAAAAGAAATACCAGTAAGTACCCTCTAAAGAATAAACAAATAGAAGCACAAAAGGAACAATTATGGCATTTGCTAAAATTGGCGGTGTAACTGCCAACAAGTTACACTTTCTTAAAAGATAAGTCCCTACTGCACCAATTAAAGTGGCAAGGCTACCGAACACAACATCCCACAAAGCACAACCTGTAAGAATGTTAGCAACAACACAACCTATAAAAAGCCCCGGTATAGCCGCAGGTGTAAATATTGGCATAACAGTCAGAATCTCTGAAAGGCGCACCTGAATTACACCACTTGCAAGACCTAACATATTTGCAAGGTAAGTAAGAACAACATAAAGCGAAGCAATAACTGCCCCCACCGCAATATTGCGGATTTTCTGTTTATTTTTCATTTTTAACACTCCGTAGTTTTGATTTAAGTGAGGATGGTCACGAACTCACTGTTATAATAATATCATTTTCAGAAAATAAAAACAACAATTAATATTGACTTATTTTTGTAAAATGTTATTATTTAATTGTATTATTTTTGGAAAGGTTGTCTTTTATGATCAATGTAACAGTATGGAATGAATTCCGTCACGAAAAAGAAGACGAAGAAGTAAAAGCAGTTTACCCTCAGGGTATTCACAACTGCATTAAAGATTTTTTAAGTAAAGATGAAGAACTTAACATCCGCACAGCAACTTTAGATGAAGAAAGCTGCGGACTTTCTGATGATGTGTTAAATTCAACAGATGTACTTATCTGGTGGGGTCACTGCCACCACGACAAAGTTCCTGATGAATTAGTAGAAAAAATCTACAACAGAGTTATGTGTGGTATGGGATTTATTGCACTCCACTCTGCACATTTTTCAAAACCATTCAAACGCCTTATGGGTTCAACCTGTTCATTAAAATGGCGTGATGGCGACAGAGAAAGACTCTGGTGTGTGCTTCCGTCACACGAAATTGCAAAAGGTGTTCCTGAACAAATTGTTATTCCTGTAGAAGAAATGTATGGTGAAAGATTTGATGTACCAACACCTGACGAACTTATTTTCATTGGTTGGTTTTCTGGCGGCGAAGTATTCCGTTCAGGTTGTGCATGGAACAAAGGTCTTGGCAGAGTATTCTATTTCCAGCCAGGTCACGAAAGCAACCCTACATACCATATACCAGAGGTACAAAAAATTCTTACAAACGCAGT
>CALAEU010000187.1 GCA_937891215.1 uncultured Clostridia bacterium | reverse complement strand
TATTTCTGATGATGACGGTAAAACATTCAGAAAAACTGAGCATGTTTTAAAATGCCCATTTCCACAAAATTCTGATGGTTACGAAGAACCGGGTTTATTTCAATTTGAAGATGGCAAAATCTGGTGTTATATAAGAACAGGGTTAGGTTTTCAATATGAATGCTTTTCTATTGATAATGGCGAAACATTCACTTTACCCGAACCAAATATGTTCTTTTCTTCTGCGTGTTCACCAATGCTTGTAAAAAAATGTAGTGAAAATACTGTTGCAATTTTTAATCCTGTGCCTGAGCATATTTTGAGAGATAGTAGCGAACCTTGGGGCAGAACACCTTATGTAATGGCAGTAAGTAAAGATAATGGTAAAACTTTTACTAAAGAAAAACTTTATTATATTGAAGACGATTTAAATAATGGTTATTGTTATCCCGCAATTTATGCGGGTGTAGATTATATGCTCGCTGCGTATTATCATAGCAATAATACAGGCATTTGTTTAAATAGTACGAAAATTATTAAAATTGATTATAGTGAGATTAACTAATGAAAAAACGAATAATAATTCCGTTTGTAATAGTGCTTGTTATTATATTAGGTGTTTTATCTCTTTCTATAAGACCTGAATATACTGGTGTTGATTATTCACCGGCAGACACTCAAAATAATATAGACAAAACCATAAAATTTAATTCAAACGGAAAACTCAAGATTTTACATATTACTGATACACACTTAAAACTTAATCATAACTTTGACCCTACAATATGGCTAGTTGAAAAAGCATGTGATTTGGAAAATCCTGACATTGTAATGTTGACAGGGGATATTGTTACAAATTGCGAAAATGTAGAAGATACCAAGAAAATGATAAATGCACTAATGAATATTTTTGAAAAAAGAAATATTCCAGTTGCAGGTACTTTTGGTAATCACGATTCAGAAGTGGGCGTTATGTCACGAGAAGATTTGATGGCATATTATAACACTTTCTCTTCTTCAGTTTCTGTTGATGATGGCGAATCACTTTCGGGTTGTGGTACTTATAATATCCCTGTATATTCTTCAAATGGTGAAAAGGTTAAATTTAATCTGTGGGTATTTGATTCGGGTGACTATGACGAAAATGGTCATTACAGTTGTGTAAGACCTGACCAGATTGAATGGTATAACAAAATTTCTGATAAGCTCAAAGAAGATAATAATGGTGAAACAGTAAATTCACTCGTTTTTCAACATATTATTGTCGGTGAAATTTATGATGTTTTAGAAAAAAGTGAGTCAAAGAAACCTTATGCTTATAAACATTTATATAATGACGATGAATATTATAGATTTGACCCAGAGCAGATAAACTATGGCACTATAAGAGAATTTCCGTGTCCCGGTTACGAAAACTATGGGCAATTTAATGCAATGGTTGAAAAAGGCGACGTGCTTGCTATGTTTTCTGGGCACGATCACACCAACGCTTTTGGTGTTAAATATAAGGGAATTGACATTGTAAATTCTCTCAGTACCCGTTATATAGGGCTTTTTCATTCAACACAATGTGGTTATCGTGTAATTGAAGTTGATGAAAATGACACCACAACATACGAAACACGAGTAGAGCGTATTTTTGATATATTTGATTATGAAGCTGTTAAAGCAGAAAAACAAAATAGTGATGAATTCAAATATAAAATGGCTCGTGAATTTTGGGTGAAAGGCAAAATTCAAAAAATCGCAACTGATGTTTGTAGAGAAATAACTGAAACACTTACACATAGACAAGTGAGTTTTCCAGATTAAATTTTAAAAAAGGGTGTGTTTTACAAATATGTTAACACACCCTGAATATTTTTTGAAAATTTTTGAATAAAACACTTGACAATGTAATATAATTTATGTATAATAGCTAAGCACTTTGGAAGTGCAAGTGAATATATCGCGGGGTAGAGCAGCTTGGTAGCTCGTCGGGCTCATAACCCGGAGGTCGTG
>CALAEU010000186.1 GCA_937891215.1 uncultured Clostridia bacterium | reverse complement strand
ACTCAAAAAACAATCCGTTTACTGTTTCTCCAAACACAAGTATAATGAGTATAAGACCTATACCAGATAGTATTTTAATTGGTTCTCCGCCATTCTGCACTTCATCAATAACATATTTAAGACCTATTATTGAAACAAGTCTTCCTGGCAAAGTACACAATGTATGCATAAAAATTTCGCCGATAACAAGCCAGGGTGAAATTTTAAACATAACTTTTAAAAGGTAAAATACATTTGAAAATGTACTGTGTTTTGTTTTAATCTTTTCTTTTTTCATATCAGCTCACACTCCTTTCAGAATTTTTATAGTTTTCTGCCTGAAGTGTAAACATATTACTGTAAATCCCATTTAATTCCATAAGTTCTTTATGGTTACCGCTTTCTTTTACTGTACCATCAGATATAACAAATATATTATCTGAAAGCACCGCTGAAGAAAGCCTGTGAGAAATGTAAATTACAGTTTTATCTTTTGTTGCTTTTATAAGGTTTTCATACATCTTATACTCTGCGACAGGGTCAAATGCTGATGATGGCTCGTCAAGAATTGCTAAATCTGTATTACTTGCAAACACCCTTGCAACCGCTAATTTTTGTTGTTCGCCGCCAGAAAGTCCAACACCTTTTTCGTCAAACTCACGGGTAATAACTGTGTTTTCTTTTTCAGGTAAATTCTCTACAAAATCGTAAGCACCACTATTTTTCATAGCTTCAACTGCTTTTATAAGTTCTTCATTTGTAGTAATTTCTTTGCACAGAACATTTTCTGCAACTGAAAGAGCAAACACTTTGTAGTCCTGAAAAACTGTTGAAACCCTTTTTCTTAAAGAGTCAATATCATACTCTTTGATATTAACACCATTATATAGAATTTCACCGCTATCAACATCATAAAATCTTAAAAGTAATTTTATAAATGTAGATTTACCTGCACCGTTTTCACCAACTACCGCAACTGTCTGACCTTTTTCTAATTTAAAGTCAAAGTTTTTGAGTGTCGGTTCTTTTGCTTCAGGATATGTAAACTTAACATTTTTAAATTCGAGTGTTTTAAATTCATCTGCTATTTTTGTTCCATTTACAACCTTATTTTCATATTCTAAAAACTCTGCAAGATTTTTAAAATACATAGATTTCCTTTTAACAGTAGAAATACCATCACTTAAATCATTTACAACATCTTTCAAGTTATTCATAGCTGTAACAATTACAGAAAAATCTGAAAGTGCAAGATTCCTTTTTACAACATAGCGATATGTTGCATAAGCATAAGATGTTGCAACAGGAAGAGCCATACCAAAAAGTCCTGTCATCATCTCTAACAGAGCAATTTTGTAACCATATTTTTTTATTATTTCTCTGTTTTTATTTACTGCATCTTCAAATCTTTTATGAAGAACGCCGTAAACTCCTGATGTTCGCATATCCTTTGAAAATTCCCTTAAATAAATGGTTCTTTTTATATATGCCTTAGAACGTTTGTGAACAGTCATTTCTTTATCTTTGTTTATATTTAATTTACTTTTCACACCTTCAAATGCAACGACTACTACGCCGGTTAAAAGCAGCAATAACATTTTGGGGTCAACTGAAACAACATAAGATACAAGAAATATTCCTGTAAAACCACCTACCACAACACAAGAAAAAGCATAAGCAAAATCATCAAAATGATTATCTGTTATAACTTCGGTTGCTCTTTTGTATTTATCAAAAAATTCCGGATTATAAAAGCAATCCATATCAAGCTCTTTCGCTTTTTGAAATATTTTTTCGTTCATCTTTTTATAAAACACTTTATGTTTTACGCAAGTAAGATAATCAAAATAATTTAATAAAAATTTACCAAGAATTGATAAACCTAAAAAGCACAAGCAAATCTTAACAAACTCGCTGAATGAAGAACCATTTTCAAGTGCATTTAAAAGATATTTCAAAAATAGTATTTCTTCAATAAAACCAGTAAAAAACCAAAAACCAAACATCGCAATTATCCTTGTCATCACAAGTCCTTTGCTATATTTGTTAAGGATTTTCAACCCATAAATAATATCTTTAAAAGTCGATTTTTTCCCTTTCTTTTTAATTAAATTTTTCCCTTTCATTAGTACCTCCATTTCCGGAAGTTGCTAATTCCCCAAAATCCTGCTCAGGCAGTAAAAACAAAAACCCCGAAAAGTTTTAACTTTCCGGGGAATAATACTATAAATATAATATGTCTTTACTACTTAAGAGCAGAATATGGACACAACAACCGGATAGTTCATTTTTTCTGTTTTTCTTGAAATCATATAATTCATCATTATGTCCAACTCCTTTCATAAATCTATTTTTACATTCGAATGTTTTTTCACAATAACACACTTACCATAATTTGTCAAGTTATTTGTAAAAATTTAGTTCAAAGAACTAAATTTTTACAATTCCCAACGCATCAAGAACTGATGAAATAAGAATTAAAACAATGCAAATAGGTGCAAAGTATTTTATAACTATTAAGAAAAGTTTCTTTCTTTTGAATTTACCGGTGAGTTCAATTTCTTCAATAAACATATCAGGTTTTATAATGTAACCAACAAAGATACAAGTTAAAAATGCAACAATTGGCATCAAAACACTGTTACTTATAAAGTCAAAGAAATCAAGGAAAGCCATACCAATAATTTTAATATCTGCAAGTGTACCATAGCCAAGAGCAGAAAGTGCACCTAAAATTATTGAACCGACTAAAACTATAACTAAGGTCTTATTTCTTGAAAGACCAGTTTTATCTTTTACAATAGAAACAACTGTTTCCATAAGAGAAATTGAAGAAGTAAGTGCGGCAAAAAGCACCAATATAAAGAACAATAAACCTACTATTGTGCCGCCTGCCATACTTTCAAATACTTTTGGAAGTGTAACAAACATAAGGCCAGGACCTTTACCCAACGCACTCTCGTCACCGCCTGAGAATGAGAAAACCGCAGGGATAATCATAAGACCTGCTAAGAAAGCAATACCGGTATCAAAAAGTTCAATCTGTTTTACAGAACCTTCAAGACTTACATCTTTTTTCATATATGAGCCGTAAGTAATCATAATACCCATAGCAAGTGACATTGAGTAAAAAAGTTGACCCATTGCCGCAAGAACTGTTGTTGCAGAGAATTTTGAAAAATCAGGCATAAGATAAAACTTGACACCCTCTAAAGCACCCGGCATAAACATTGAGTATCCTGCAATAAATATTGTGAGCACAACAAGTACAGGCATCATAATTTTACTTACTTTTTCAATGCCTTTTTCAACACCTAAAAGCACAACCAGTGCAGTAAGACCAATATAAATTGCAAACCATAAAAGCGGTTCTGCCGGTGCAGAAATAAATGAATCAAAAAATCCGTCTGTTGCGGCAGATGAAATATTTCCTGTTATAAACACTGTGCAATATTTAATAATCCAACCACCAATTACAGAGTAGTAAGGGAGAATTATAATAGGCACTATTGAACAAAGCAAACCAACAAATTTAAACTTTTTATTGAGTTTACCAAATGCTTCAATTGCACTTACCCCTGTTTTTCTGCCTATTGCAATTTCTGCACACATTAAAGCAAAACCAAATGTGAGTGCTAAAACAAGATACACGAGTAAAAATATACCGCCACCGTATTTTGCGGCGAGATATGGGAAACGCCAGATATTGCCAAGACCAACCGCAGAACCTGCAGTAGCAAGAACAAAACCTAATTTACCTGAAAAGGTGCTTCTTTTTTCTGCCATAATATATACCATTCCTTTTTTATTTAACTACAATATTATACATAAATATTATAAAATTACAAGTAGGAGTTTTAAGGTATGCCAAGCGGGTGAAAAAATGTCTTATGCACAAAACTTCGACCTTTTTTCTGATTTTTGGTGCAGAAGGCTTTTTCTTCACCCCGAAGCTGTATAAAGATACTGCGAGTGGGTGAAAAAATGTCTTATGCACAAAAATCAGGAAAAAGAAAATGAAAAAGAAAAAACCCGTCGCTATGACGGGTCTTTCTTGGAAAGAGAAAATGTTTGGTTAGGTTAAGCAACCTTAATGTCTATATATTATATAACAAATCATTTTGTTGCAATTCTTGTGTAAATGTGAACAAATTGTTAACATTTATTATTTTTTTGTTAATTCATCTTCTTATTTTATCATTAAATCAACTATAAGACTGCTTAATTCTGCAGGGTCTTTTACAGAAACGCCACTTATAAGGCAACCTTGTGCATAGAGAAGTTTTGCGTAGTTTTTAAGTGTATCTTTATCATTTTCATAAAGTGATTTAAGTTTTTCAGCTAACTCGTGATTTGCATTTATTTCAAGTGCAATTTCTGCTTTAACTTTTTGTTCGTTACTTGGCATAGAGTTTAAAACTTTTTCCATTTCAAGTGACAAATTACCTTCACTTGTAAGACAAACTGCGTAATTTTTAAGGTTGTTTGTGTAACGCACTTCAGAAACATCACCATTTAATGATTCTTTAATAAATGAAAGCATTTCTTTATCACTTTCATTTTTCTCATTAAGTGCATTTTTTTCATCTTCCGTATTCAAGTCAAGTTTTTCATCACAGATATTCTGGAATTCTTTACCCTCATACTCGTGAAGCATTTTCACTGTAAATTCGTCAACATATTCTGTAAGATAAAGAATTTCAAAGCCTTTATCCTTAACAACTTCTGTCTGTGGTAACATTTCGATTTTTTCAATAGTTTCACCACAAGCGTAGTAGATTTTTTCCTGTCCATCTTTAAGTCTTCCGATATATTCTTTAAGAGAAACCAAAGATTTGTCTCTTGAAGAATAAAATAAAACTAAATCTTTAAGATTATCTTTATTCATTCCGTAACTGTTATAAATACCGAACTTAATCTGCATACCGAAAGTTTTAAAGAATTCTTCATATGCTTCTCTTTCGTTGTTGAGCATTTTTTCAAGTTCAGACTTAATTTTCTTTTCGATTGTTTTTGCAATAAGTTTTAATTGTGCATCCTGCTGGAGCATTTCACGGGAAATATTTAAAGATAAATCCTCAGAATCTACAAGACCTTTAACGAAGCTGAAATAATCAGGAAGTAAATCTTTACATTTATCCATAATCAAAACGCCTTTTGAGTAAAGTTGTAAACCTTTTTCAAAATCTTTTGAGTAATAATCAAATGGAGCGTGTTTTGGAATAAACATAAGTGCATTATATGTAGCGTTACCCTCTGTTTTTGAGTGAATCACTTTTGCAGGTGCTTCATAGTCATAAAATTTCTCACTATAGAAATTATTGTAATCTTCATCAGTTACTTCGTTTTTGTTTTTCTTCCATATAGGCACACGGCTATTGAGAGTTTTATCTGTAATTACTGTTTCAAATTCGTTTTCGGTGCCCTCTTTTAATTCCTTACTTTCAACATACATTTTAATAGGGTGACGAATGTAGTCTGAATACTTTTTAACGAGTGATTCAATTTTATATGTTTCAAGATATGAACTGTAATTATCTTCTTCAGTATCACTTTTAAGTTTTAAAATAATTACTGTACCAAATGAATCCTTTTCACATTCTTCAATAGTATAACCATCTGCACCAGTTGAAACCCAGCGGTAAGCCTTATCGCTACCAAAAGCCTTACTTTCAACTGTAACAGAGTCACTAACCATAAATGCTGAATAAAAGCCAACACCAAATTGACCGATAATATCAACATCTTCACTTTGTTCATTCTCTGTTTTAAAAGCTAATGAACCACTTTTTGCAATAGTACCCAAATTATTTTCAAGTTCATCTTCTGTCATACCACAACCATTGTCTGCAATAGTAAGAGTACGGTTATTTTTATCAACAGATATACGGATGCAGAAATCATCCTTATTAAGACCTACAGTAGAGTCTGTAAGTGACTTAAAATATAATTTGTCGAGTGCGTCACTTGCATTTGAAATAATTTCACGAATAAAAACTTCCTTATTGGTATAGATTGAATTAATCATCATATCCATAAGTTTTTTGCTTTCCGCTTTAAATTGTTTTTTTCTCATTTTTTATGCTCCTTAAATTTGTTTTTATACTTTTTATAATATTATAAGACTTGTGCCATCAAAATCAACCTTTATTTCAGTTTCCGGCTCAAGATTTTCAGAGATAATTTTTCTTGCAATAAGAGTTTCAACCGCCGACTGTACAAAACGCTTTAATGGTCTTGCACCGAATGCCGGGTCATAACCTTCTTCTGCAATATACTCTTTTGCTTTATCTGTAACTATAAGCTTTAATTGCTTTTGTTCGATTCGTTTTCTTAAATCATCGATTAAAAGCCCAGTTATACCTAAAATATTTTCTTTTGAAAGGGGCTTATAAAGCACAATTTCATCAAGTCTGTTTAAAAATTCAGGACGGAATGAACGCTTTAAAAGTGCCATTACATTTTCTCTTGCTTCTTCTTTTATTTCACCATTTTCATGGATTCCTGAAAGCAAGAACTCAGAACCTAAGTTTGAAGTGAGAATTATAATTGTATTTTTAAAGTCAACAGTTCTGCCCTGACTGTCAGTAATTCTACCGTCATCAAGCACCTGCAAAAGAATATTAAATACATCGGTGTGTGCTTTTTCAATTTCATCAAAAAGAAGAACTGCGTAAGGTTTTCTTCTTACCGCTTCTGTAAGTTGACCACCTTCATCAAAGCCAACATATCCTGGAGGTGCACCAATAAGACGAGAAACTGAGTGCTTTTCCATATATTCACTCATATCAATTCTTATCATAGCGTGTTCATCGTCAAAAAGTGCTTCGGCAAGTGCCTTTGCAAGTTCTGTTTTACCAACACCTGTCGGACCTAAGAACAAGAACGACCCTATTGGTCTTCTTGGGTCTTTAATACCTGCTCTTGAACGAAGAATTGCGTCACTTATTTTAGTAACCGCTTCATCTTGCCCTACAACGCGTTTATGAAGAATATCGCTTAAATTAAGAACTTTTTCGCGTTCACTGAGAGCCAATTTTGAAACAGGAATACCAGTCCATCTTGCAACAATTCTTGCAATTTCGTCATCGGTTACTTTATCTCTTAAAAGCGTGTTTTTGTTTTCGTTTTCAACGAGATTTTCGCACTCTTCTAATTCTTTTTGAAGAGTTGGCAATTTGCCGTATTTAAGTTCTGCCGCTTTTGTTAAATCATAAGAATTCTGCGCCTTTTCAATTTCGGCATTTACTGTTTCAATCTCTTCGCGAATTTTCTGTACTTTATTTATTGAACCTTTTTCATTTTCCCATTTAAGTTTCATTTCGTTAAAGTTATCTCTTAAATCAGAAAGTTCTTTTCTTATATCGCTCAAATGGTCCTGAGAAAGCTTGTCGGTTTCTTTCTTTAATGCCGCTTCTTCAATTTCAAGTTGCATTATTTTATGAGAAATTTCGTCAAGTTCAGTCGGCATAGAGTTCATTTCAGTTTTAATTAAAGCACACGCCTCATCAACTAAATCAATTGCCTTATCAGGTAAAAATCTGTCACTGATATATCTGTTTGAAAGCGTTGCCGCAGATATTAAAGCACCATCCTGAATTTTCACACCATGGTAAACTTCATATCGCTCTTTTAAACCACGAAGAATTGAAATAGTATCTTCAACAGTTGGTTCTGTTACTAAAACAGGTTGAAAGCGTCTTTCTAAAGCGGCATCTTTTTCGATGTACATTCTGTATTCATTAAGTGTTGTAGCACCTATACAGTGCAATTCACCACGAGCTAAAAGTGGTTTTAATAAATTACCCGCATCCATTGCACCGTCTGTCTTACCTGCACCGACGATTAAATGCAATTCGTCAATAAAGAGAATAATCTGACCTTCACTTTTTTGTACTTCATTTAAGACCGCTTTTAAACGCTCTTCAAATTCGCCACGATATTTTGCACCTGCTATTAAAGCACCCATATCAAGTGAAAAAATAGATTTATTTTTCAAGTTATCTGGCACATCTTCTTTTACAATTCTTAAAGCAAGACCTTCTGCAATAGCAGTTTTACCAACACCTGGCTCACCAATTAAGCATGGATTATTCTTGGTTTTTCTCGAAAGAATACGGATAACATTACGAATTTCTTCATCACGACCAATAACAGGGTCTAACTTTCTTTCACGAGCTAATTCAACTAAATCCCTACCATATTTTTTAAGAACATCATAAGTTTCTTCAGGATTTTCACTTGTAACATTACTATTGCCCCTTACATCTTTCAAAACCTTAAAAAATTCATTTTTATTTATATTATATTTTTTGAAAAGTTCTTTAATTTTTTGTTCTTGATGCTCAAAAATACCTAGCATAATATGTTCAACAGAAACGAAGCTATCTTTCATATAATTTGCTTGTTTTTCTGCTTCTTCTAAAGCGAGATTTAAATCATTTGAAATATATTTCTGACTTGTTCCGCTTACCTTTGGTAAAGCGTTTATAGCACGCTCTGTTTCAGTCAAAAGTTCATTGAACTCAGGCGTAATCTTCTGAATAAGACCGCCTATTAAACCACTCTCTTGCTTTAACAAAGCACAAAATAAATGAAGCTCTGTTATTTCCTGATTACCATATTCAGTTGCCATACTCTGCGCAGAATTTACTGCTTCAATACTTTTTTGTGTAAATTTCTGAAAATTCATAAGATCACTCCTTCCAATATTTTGCCGTAATTTATATATTTTATTACTCTGCAGTTACGAGTATAGACCCTATTATTATCTTTTTTATGTCTAAATTGTGAACAAACTATTAAAATTAGCACTCTTTAAATAAGAGTGCTAATCTGATGTAAAAAAAGAAAACAAAGTTTTGTAACTCCGTTTTCATATAACTATTAAGTTTTTATCTTTTCTCTTAATTCTTGTTCGCGTTTTTCTTGCTCCTTTACCTTAATCTCATCGTTATATTTTCTTTTTCGTTCATTACAAATCACCTGCATTTCTCTGGCAACCTGCAAAGCATCAGCTACACCATTAACCTGAATTGTTTCTTTTTGTGTATGAACCTTTATCGTTCCTTGTACGCCTTCTGTCATTGGTGTTGCCGTTATCTCAATGTAATCATCTGCGTCATAAAAAAACATATTTGCATTTCTCTTTTTTATATATTGTGGTGTTTCAAAAGGTGTAACCTGAATCGTAACAATTTCATTATAAAGAACATACCAAGTTTTATTATGCGGCATATTAAGATAAAAACCTTTATTATCACATTCAATTAAAATTCGGGGTTGAACAACGCGTTTGCTAAAATTTATAAATGAAATACACGCCACAGCAAATGAAATCCATGTATAATCTAATGGCGTTATATAAAAAGTCCGCACGATACCTATTTCAAAACTATATTTGTCATAAATAGGTTCCAACAATTCTAAAGTCGCCATATCATCAGAAAACATTGCGGTGTAGTAATCTAAGGTTATTTCACCAAAATATATTGCTATTACAAAACAAATAACAAATACTATCGGGTCAACTATTAAATCCACATTGGACCTTTTCCCTAACACTATCATATAACCACCCCGTTTTCACCTAAAAATAATATCACAAACCCTTAGAAAATACAAGATTTTGCTTTATTTTTCCTTTCATTTATGATATAATGTTAAGGTATATTATTTGTTAGAAAAGGAAGTATTATTTTGGATATTGTAAAACAATTAAGCCAGGAATTTTCAATGAGCGAAATGCACATTACAAATGTCATAAATTTAATTGATGATGGTAACACAATTCCATTTATTGCCCGTTACAGAAAGGAAATGCACGGTTCTTGTGATGACCAGAAATTAAGAGATATTTTTGACAGACTCACATATATAAGAAACCTTGAAAAAAGAAAAGAAGAAGTTACTAATTCTATTGAAGAACAAGGCAAAATGACTGAAGAACTCGCTGAAGCTATTTCTAAAGCAATTACTTTAGCAGAGGTAGAAGATATTTACAGACCTTATAAACAAAAGCGTAAAACAAGAGCGTCTGTTGCTAAAGAGAAAGGGTTGGAACCACTCGCAGATTTACTTTTTGGTTTCACATTAAAAGGTGTAGATTTAAACGAAGTTGCAAAAGACTATATTGACGCAGAAAAAGGTGTAGAAACGGTAGAAGATGCTTTACAAGGTGCTTCTGATATTATTGCCGAAATTATTTCTGACTCTGCAGAAGCAAGAAAGCTTTTAAAAGAACTTATAGATAAAACCGGTGTAGTACGCTCACTCGCTAAAAAAGAAGAAGATAGCGTTTACTCAATGTATTACGATTATTCTGAAGCAGTAAAGAAAATACCAAGTCACAGAATTTTAGCAATAAACCGCGGTGAAAATGAAGAATTTTTAAAGGTTTCAATTGAAGTAAATGAAGATGAAGCAATTAAAATTTTAAACAACCTTTTCATTACAGAGGGCAGTTCTTCAACAGATTTTTGTAAAGAAAGTGTTAAAGATAGTTACTCTCGTCTTATATTCCCATCACTCGAAAGAGAAATAAGAAGTAACTTAACTGAAAAAGCTGACGAACAGGCAATTAAAATGTTTGGTAGCAACTTAAAACCACTGCTTATGCAGCCACCTATAAAAAATAAAACTGTTTTAGCAGTCGACCCTGCTTACAGAACAGGTTGTAAACTTGCAATTGTTGATGGTAACAGTAAAGTTCTCTTTACTGGTGTTATTTACCCTACCCCACCACAATCTAAAATTGCTGAATCTGAAAAGACAGTTTTAGGTCTTATAGATAAATATGAAATCGACTGCATTTCTGTTGGTAACGGTACCGCAAGTAAAGAAGCAGAAATTTTTGTTGCAGATACAATCAAAAAAGCTTCTAGACCTGTTACTTATATGGTAGTAAATGAAGCAGGTGCTTCTGTTTATTCCGCTTCAAA
>CALAEU010000185.1 GCA_937891215.1 uncultured Clostridia bacterium | reverse complement strand
GATTCGTAGTTATACGAAAGAAGCAGGTGTGCGTGGATTAGAGCGTAAACTAGGAGAAATTTGCCGTAAGACAGCGCGAGAAATTTATCAGAATAAAAAAGAAAGAATTCGTGTGACAGACAGTAATCTTGTGAAGTTTTTAGGAAAGGAAAAATATTCACAGGAAGAGAAGAACGATACAGATGAAATTGGAGTTGTTCGTGGATTGGCATGGACCAGTGTGGGCGGTACCACATTGGAAATCGAAGTAAATATCATGCCAGGAAAAGGTGAAGTAAAACTTACTGGTAAGATGGGAGATGTGATGAAAGAATCTGCTATGGCGGGCATCAGTTATATTCGTTCCATCAGTCCAGAGTATCATATTGATAAGGACTTTTTCGCTGAACATGATATTCATATACATATTCCAGAAGGGGCTGTTCCAAAGGATGGGCCATCTGCTGGAATTACCATGGCAACTGCTGTGTTATCGGCAGTTATTAAACAGCCAGTTCGTGCGGATGTTGCAATGACTGGTGAAATTTCATTACGCGGTAATGTTCTCGCAATTGGTGGTTTAAAAGAAAAATCAATGGCGGCATATAAAAACAAAATGAAAACTGTTTTAATTCCAAAAGACAATCTTCCTGATTTGGAAAAGGTTGACGATGTCGTTAAAGAGAATGTACAGTTTATTGCAGTTTCTACTCTTGATGAGGTTTTGAATTTAGCGTTGACTAAACCACGTAAATCTCTTAAGAGTAAAAATAAGGTTGTTGAAATTCAAGAGTCAAAAGAAGAAACATCAACTACAATCTGTTGTTGAGAAAGGGGATTTTTTAATGAACTTTAATAAAGTAGAATTTGAAGCGGCATTCGGTACGCTTTCACAAATTCCCCAGTCAACAGTAACAGAAATTGCATTTGCAGGTAGGTCAAATGTCGGCAAATCTTCAATGCTTAATAAACTCTTTAACAGAAAAAATCTTGCAAGGGTTTCTTCTGTACCTGGCAAAACAATTACAATTAACTTTTACAGAACAGAAGATGTAAGAATTGTTGACTTGCCAGGTTATGGATATGCTAAAGTTGCAAAAGGTGAAAAACGCCGTTGGGCAGAAATGATGGAGGGTTACTTTCAGGCACCAAGAAATTTAAAACTTGTTGTTCAGCTTGTAGATATGCGTCACAAACCATCTGAAGATGATTATATTATGATGCAGTTTTTACAGGATTGTGAAATACCATTCATTGTAGCCGCAACAAAAAGCGACAAGCTCAATAAAACACAGTACAAAGAACGCGTTGCGGGACTTCGCGAGGAACTCAAAGAATTCGGCGAAGACCTTACAATCATTCCGTTTTCATCTGAAAAAGGAGACGGGGTTGATGAATTGAAAGCAGTGCTTGAAAAGTATGCGGAATAAGTGCTGAGTGCTGAGTGCAAAGTGCTGAGTTTCGGAAGCCTTCGGCTTGATTATAATTAAAAATCAATAAACAACTACATTCTTTCATTTTGGGTTGAATGATAGAATGTAGTTGTTTTTTCTATTATCTGCTTCCTATTCTCTATTTCCTGCTTCCTGTTTTCTGTTTCCTTGCAACTTGCATACTTGCTCACTTGCAACTAACCATACTAACAAAACTATTGATAAAATGGAAAATATGTGCTAAACTAAAATTGCGACACAAGTTAATATAAGTCAATTTTAAGGATGTGTTTTTATTTCGGTAAAAATGCATGCTCTATTTTCGCATTCCTTGGAATTGACGAAAACTTGTGTCGCAGCAAATCGGAGCTATGTGTTTTTCGGTGCGTAGCTTCGGCTGCGCACTTTTTGTTTTTATAAGGAAATATTAAGGTGGGGGGAATAATGAAATATTAAATAGCGTTTTATCAATTTACTATTAGGAGTAGAAATTTAATTAAATAAAGGTAGGTTTTTATTATGAAAAAGATAATTAGTTTTTTAGTAGCAGGCTTAATGTTATTCAGTGTGGTATTTGCATTGGCTGGTTGTGCAGGTGAAGGTGGAGAAAATGTAACAGAAAACAAAAACAATAACACAAACATTTTAAATAATGCAAAAAATGAGCATTTAGCCACAATATTTATAAATGGAATCGAATTTAATTATCCTTGTACGCTTAAGGATTTGGATGCTAATGGCGTAGGTGGTTTAATTCCGAGTGAAACAAGGGATATTTTACTAAACGCTGAAAATGAGCGTTTTGGTGCCGAAACATTAAATGTTTCTGTTTCTTGTGCATTTGAAGCTAAAGATGCTTCTTATATTGGCACAGAGAAAGTCAATTTAGTGTCTGTATTTACAACTGATGCAACTAAAGAAGAGTTTTCTTTGAATGGTAAAGTGTTTATTGATTCAACAATAGATGATGCTATTGATGAATTAGGTGAAGATTATGAAGTAATTGGTGCAAAGG
>CALAEU010000184.1 GCA_937891215.1 uncultured Clostridia bacterium | reverse complement strand
TTCTTGTATATATAAAAGGCAAGGGTGTGGTATTAAAAGAGCCGTCCGTAGTGGCATTCGATCGTGATTTGAACAAGATTAAGGCAATTGCGCAGACTGCTGCGAATAATCAAAGCAAATCCTTTACATTTAAATGTAAGACTAAAGCACTATATGATCAAGCGCTGACTCAACTATGTGCTGTTGGTCAGGATTGCTATGACGTATTGAAGGCAGCTTCTAAGATTAATAAGAAGATCCTCTCAAATACATATTCTTATTCTTACGAAATAGAATACGACACTGCAGGATTTGAATTAGGTTATGGTGTTGTAGAAACTACCAATGACACCATTTATCAAATAACAGGATTGGAACCAAACACCGAATATGAAGTATATTTAAGAGTATCATGTTCAGGAGGTGGATATAGCAATCCTCATATAATATCATTCAAAACAGCTTGCGACCCAATATCTACAGACAGTTTGCCATACATAGAAGGCTTTAACAACACCGAAGCATTGGATTGCTATAGAGTTTTGGGCGAATGCAGTAACTCTGCAGCAATAGAAAGCAGCGGCTTACATATTTCAATAGGTTATTCTTGTTCGTATAGCTACTTTATACTTCCTATTTTCGAAGACGAAGTGAACACTTTGCAAGTAAACTTTAATCTAAAGAAAGCATCCACCTATTACGAAGGAGTGGTTGAATTAGGTGTTATGAGCAATCCTTCAGATAAAAACACCTTTACAAGTATTGCCACATGTGCACCACAAGGCGAAAATTTCAACAATTTCAACGTATATTTATCACCATACACCGGTGAAGGCAAATTTATTGCATTCCGAGCTTCAGAAACTCACACTTCAATAGAAGCAATATTGGATAGCATTGTGGTAAGCAAACAACCCGAATGTTCGGCACCCGAAAACCTACGCATAGCATCGGTAGGACACAATTCGGCTATAGCCACTTGGGAACCCAATATTGTTGGAGAAACAATGTCGTACACAATAGAAATTTCAGAAACAGGCGAAATGAATGTAAAATCTATTCCTGTCTGTGATTTTCCTATACCAGATGAATTCAGTTCGTGCGAAGAATTTTTTGACTGGCGCTTTAAATATTCAGTAAAAAACAAAATTAATAAAATTCTTGAGGGTGGCAGTGGTATAGTTAAAATACTTAAAAAATTCGGTAAAAAAGTGCTTAACTCAATTAAACTTAAAACTCTTGCAGGATTTTTATTTATTAAAATTGACAAATCTTTAAAAAATGTAAAACTTATAGATTTTGCAGGGGAATTGGCAACGGCGATTTTTAAAGGCGATATGCCTTACACAGAGGGTACATCTGAGTATGATGCTATTAGTAAAGCATTGAAAAGATTAGGTTTTATTCTTAAAAGAATTGAACCAAAACTTTCAAAAAATGGTATCCCGATTAATTTGACTGATATGCTTTTAAATACTATTGGAAACAACAAGGGTTACTCTGACAATAATGCGGTAATAAATCTGAAAGGATAAAAATTTATGAGTTCAACAGTAATTCAGAATCAGGAAGCAAAGTATGTTAAAAAGAGTGAGTTTATTCTTTATTTAGTTGGCGTATTTTTCTACACTACTATGACCGGTATGGTGCAAGGTAACAGAAATGCTTATTTAGTTAATGTTTTGCGACTTCCTGAAAGTCAGACTTCACTTTTTAATTTACTTACTTCAGTTATTCCGTTTGTACTTAACTTCTTTATTGTTATGTATATTGATGGAAGACAAATGGGTAAAGGTGGAAAATTCAAACCAATAACAACACTTGTTATTGTGCCGATGTCTATAGTGATGATGCTCTCATTCTGGGCTCCTCCGGGACTTTCAGGAACAATTCTCTTTATTTATGTTGTTACTGTTGCAGTTCTCTGGGCAGTGCTTTCAACATTTGGCAACTCAATCAATATGGTTGCAAATGTTATGACACCAAACCTTAAAGAACGCGACCAGGTTCTTTCTTTCAGAAGTATTTCTTCTGCAGTTGGTAACTCTGCGCCTGTTGTAATTCTTCTTGTTATAGGTCTTATATGG
Source organism: uncultured Clostridia bacterium (assembly GCA_937891215.1). The sequence continues at coordinate 7,452 of CALAEU010000184.1, read as the reverse complement.
AGTAAGGATAATCAATCACTTATTGACGCTGTTACAGGAACAACAATAAGAAGTGTTGAAGGTCTTCAATATATAATTTCAGCAGGCCTTTGCTCCGTTGTAGGTATTATTACAGTTCTTTTGGGTATGAAACTTGTACGAGAAAGAACAACTTATACAGACAAAAAGCAGAACCCACTTTTAGGTTTTAAAGATATTATAAAAAATAAATATGCCTGGACTATTATCTTTTCTGAATTCCTTAAAAGTTTCAGGGGTATTTCAACCTTTATGGAAACCTTTATTGCAGCAGCGGTTTTAGGTGATGTTTCAAAGAAAATCCTCTTTGTTCTGCCTGTTGGTATAGGTACTGCAGTCGGTATGCTTGTAATTAACTTCCTTCTTAAAAAGTTTGATGCAAGACAACTTTACATAGCAAGTGGCATTTACTCTCTTTGTGCCAACTGTGTGGCTTTTGGAGTAGGTTACGCTTACTTCAGAACAGGAACGGGTGTTTTACAAATAGTGTTTATTATATTCCTTTTCCTTATAGGACTTCAGTTCGGTGCTTCAAACTTACTCCCAAGTATGTTCCAGGCGGATGTACTTGAAACAATTGAACTTAAAACAGGCAAACGCTTTGACGCTTCATTCCCATTTGTTATAGGAATTGGTACACTTATAAGTGGTACAATAGCAAGTACACTTGCGCCACTTATTCTCTATGGTGAAAATTCAATTATTGGTTACATTCAACCGACAGACTTAATTCCAAATCCTGAGCAAACTCTGGACTCAAAGATTCTTTTACTCTTCTTCTACACAATAGTACATGGTATTATGATGTTCTTAGCAGGTGTTCCATTCTTCTTCTATAAATTAACAGGTGAAACAAAAGAAGAAGTGCACAGAAAAGTGCTTGAGATGAGAGAGAAGAATTAAATGCACAATTCACAATGCAAAATGCAGAATTAAACGATATGCGACGCTATTATATTAGTTGCTAGTGTGGCTAGTATGCTAGTTGCTAGTAAAGTAAATAAAAAAACGAAATCATCCTATCATTTTTAGTTGGTATTAAAACCAGCTAAAAATGATAGGATGTAATTTTTTATAAATTATGCATTGTGAATTATGAATTGTGCATTTTATCAAATTCCTCTGAAAGTGCTTTTGCAATAACTCCGTGACCTGCTACAGTCGGGTGTACACCATCTGCGAGCCAATATGTAGTTTCGGTACTTTTTGAAAGTTCGTCAAATTTATTCTGTAAAGGAACGAAGCTGAGATTATATTTTTCTGCTACTTCTTTTACAGTTTTTGCCCTTAATTCAGTTTCGCTTCTGAATTCTGCCCATTTTTCTTCTGTTGCTGGGCCTTTTAAAACGAAAGGTTCAAGCATTATAATTTTAATATCAGGCAACTCTTCTTTAACTTCTTCAATAAGCATAGAAAGAATTTTTCTGAATTTTTCATTTGCAACGCCATTTTCTGAAGCAAGTTCGTGCCATACATCGTTAATGCCGATTAAAATGCTAAGGTAGTCAGGTTTTAAGTTTATCAAATCAATTTTTATTCTTGCGTAAAGGTCAACAATTCTGTTACCACTTATACCTTTATTTATAAATTTGAACTCATTAGGGAATTCGCTCATATATTTTGCGGCAACAAGATTTGGGTAACCATAACCAAAATTGTTTATATCTTCACGGCGTCTGTCTGCATCTGTAATTGAGTCACCCTGAAAAAGAAAAGTTTTCATAAAGAACACCTCTTGTGTAGATTTTATGATTTTATAATATCACATTTTTATGTTCGTTGAAAGTATTTTGAATAAAAAATTTAATTCTGTTGACATAGCTTTTTTTTTGTGATAACATCTTGAAAGCATTAAAAATTACACAAAAAAGGGGGTGCCTGAATGTCAATTGCATTAGAAGTCTTTCTGTTTGTGACAGGTCTTGTGCTTATTGTAAAAGGTAGCGATGTTTTTGTTGATACTGCTACCAAAATTGCAACTGCTGCAAGAGTTCCGAAATTTATAATAGGTGCTACACTCGTAAGTGTTGCAACTACTTTGCCTGAAATTTTCGTTTCTGTATTTGCGTCAATGCAAGGTAAACCAGCAATGGCATTTGGTACATCAGTTGGTAGCGTTACTGCCAACCTTTGTGTTATGATAGCACTCTCGTTTATTTATATGCCGACAATATTTAAAAGGCTTGATTATGTACACGAAAGTGTTCTGTTGCTTCTTTCTGTAATTACACTTGGTTACTGTGCTTTTAAACGAGAAATTGGTGTTGAAAGTGCAATTATGCTTCTCGTTATTTTCGCTCTTTTTATTATGCAGAATATAAGAAGTGCTTACAGTAACCATGTGCCAGATGTGTTTAAATTCAAATCACGGGAAGATGAAGACGAAGAAGAAAGAATTTTAAAAAGGCGTAATCGCGAGAAAGATATTCTTAAATTTATTATAAGTGCAATTTTTATTTTGTTGGGCTCTCAGCTTATAGTTTACAATGCAGGTGAAATTGCATTGAAAGTAGGTATAAGTGAACGAGTTGTTTCAACTACAGTTATTGCACTTGGTACATCTTTACCCGAGTTTGCAACTGCTATAACAGCCTTTTCTAAAAAGCAATCTTCAGTTTCATTCGGTAATATTATCGGTGCAAATGTTATAGATTTAAGTTTGATTTTGCCACTTTCAACACTTATTTCAGGTGGCGTAATGCCACTCAGCTGGGAACAGTCTTATATTGATATTTCAATATGTATTGTGGTAACACTTTTAACACTTATTCCGTCATTTGTAACAAAAAGATTTATGCGTTGGCAAGGTGCAATTCTTGTCTGTATTTACTCCGCATATTTCTGCATAACTTGTGGACTTATCACAGTGTAATTGATTATGATTATACTGTGATATTTTTCTTGATTTATAGTGATATAAATGGTATTATAATCTATATTATAACGGAACCTGAAAGGAGTTTTCATGATGAAAAGAACATTAAAAATCACTTCACTTTTACTTGTTGTTTTATTGACTTTAGGTGTGTTTGCGTCTTGCTCACCAAAACCTAATGAAGAGCCTACAACAACAGAAAGCACGACAGAAGAAAGAGTAGTTTCTACTACTGAGGAAACAAGTGAAACAGAAAAAGATACACTCACAGTAAGTCTCGGAACGGATGTTGACTTTATTCCTTACAAATATAGAGACGGCGAAAAATTGAATGGCATTAATATTGATTTAATGAATGCTGTAGCAGATAAATTGGGAATGAATGTTGAATTTAAAGAAGTTGCTGCCCATAGCAGTCATTATGACCCTAAAAATTTTGATGTATATATAAGTCAATGTAATAGTGACACTTTTGAAGCAGAAAATGCTGTATTTTCAAAATCATATATGACAGATACTCAATCTGTAATTGTAAAAGCAACTACAGACTATGCTGTGTATGATGATTTTTATTCAGAATTTGATGCTGACGGTTACCCTGTTGGTGTAAAAGAAGGCGTTAAAATTGGTGTAAAAAGAAATACAACAGGCGATATTTTCGCAGCAGCACCACTTAAAGAATGGGGCTTCGGGCAGGAGAATGTAAAAGCATTCACAACAAATGACGAAATGGTAAATGCACTTGAAAATGACGAAATTACCGCAATTATTATTGATGATTCAATTGCAAGAAAAATAACTGACAATGTAAGCGGTCTTAAAATTTTAGAATCATCATTTTACAGTGCAGATTATCAGGTGGCAGTTGTAAGTGACGATAGCGAAAAACAAACAAAAATTGTTAATGCAATCAATGCGTTAATTGATGACGGTACAGCACAGAGTATTGTCGATAAATATATGGAATATTAATAGGTGGCAAATATGAATTTAGAAAAAGCAAGAAAAAAGGCAAAAAAATTAGTTTCACAGATGACTGCAGAAGAAAAGATGAGCCAACTTCTCTACACTTCTCCTGCAATCGAAAGACTTGGTATAAATGAATATAACTGGTGGAATGAAGCATCTCACGGTATAGCAAGAGCAGGTGTTGCAACAGTTTTCCCACACGCTATTGGTATGGCGGCTACATTTGACAAAGAATTGGTTAATACAGTTGCAGATGCTATTTCAACAGAAGCAAGAGCAAAATATAACAAAAGTATTGAGTTCGGTGACAGAGATATTTATAAAGGACTCACATACTGGGCACCAAATATAAATATTTTCAGAGACCCACGTTGGGGCAGAGGTCAGGAAACTTTCGGCGAAGACCCATACTTAACATCACAGTTAGCAATTTCTTTCATAAATGGTATTCAGGGTGACGGAGAATTTTATAAAGCAACTGCCTGTGCTAAACACTTTGCGGTTCACTCAGGACCTGAAAAAACTCGTCACGGCTTTGACGCTATTGCAAGTAAAAAAGATATGTATGAAACATATTTACCTGCATTCGAGTACGCAGTTAAAAAAGCAGGTGTTGCAGGTGTTATGGGTGCATATAACCGTACAAACGGTGAACCTTGCTGTGCAAGTAAAACACTTATGCAAGAGATTTTAAGAAAAGACTGGCAGTTTAAGGGCTACTATGTTTCTGACTGCGGTGCTATCCGTGATATATGGGAATTCCACAAATTTGCAGACAGTATGAAAGATGCCGCTGCGGTTTCTCTTAAAACAGGTTGTAACTTGAACTGTGGCGAATCTTACAAATACTTAATTGACGCTTACGAAGAAGATTTAATAACTGATGAAGATATTACCGAAGCGGCAGAATACCTTTACACAATCCGTGCGGCTTTAGGTGAATTTGAAGATGTGAGACCATATAGTGATATTGGTTACGACAGACTCGATTCAGACGAAAACAAAGCGCTCAACTTAAAAGCATCAGAAGAAACAATGGTGCTTTTAAAGAATGAAAATAATTTCTTACCACTTAATAAAAGTGATTTCAAAAAAGTGGCAGTTGTAGGCCCCAACTCAATGTCACATTTAGCACTTGAGGGTAACTACTTCGGTCACGCATCAGAATATGTAACATTAGCAGATGGTATCCGTAGAGAATTTACAGACTCTAAAATCTTTGTTGCAGACGGTTCACACCTTTGCAGTGAAGTCAAGAGTTCATGGGATGGATTTGAGTACCTTTACAGTGAAGGTATGGCGGCGGCATCAGAATCTGACCTTACAGTTTTATGTGTTGGTCTTGACAGAACTATTGAGGGTGAAGACACAAACCATTCAAATGAATTTTCGAGTTGTGGTGATAAAAATACACTTTACTTACCAGCTACACAAATGAAATTAGCAGAATCAATCTGTGATGTTACAGATAATTTAATAGTTGTTATCACCTGCGGTAGTGCTATTGATTTAGGTGAAAAAGTGAGAAAACACGCTAAAGCAATTATTCACGCTTGGTACCCTGGTGCATTGGGTGGTAAAGCGGTTGCTAATATTATTACAGGTAAAGCAGTGCCTTGTGGTAAAACACCACTTACATTCTATTATGAAACAAAAGAAATTCCATCTATGGAAGACTACAGTATGGAAAACAGAACATACCGTTTCTATAAGGATGAACCGTTATATCCATTTGGTTTCGGTCTTTCATACACAAACTTTACATATAATGATTTTAAAGTTCTTTCAGAAGATGCTGACTTCATTAAAGTTTCTGTAAATGTAAAAAATACAGGTGACTTTGATGGTAAAGAAAAAGTTCAGGTGTATGCTGAGTTTACTGATTCAAGAACATCTACACCAACTTACCAACTTTGCGGTATTTCTTCTGTTGACCTTAAAAAAGGCGAGAGTAAATTAGTAGAAATTGAACTCGACAAATATTTCATTAAAGCAGTTTTAGAAGATGGCACGAGAGTAACACCAGACGGCAAAATTACTCTCTTTGTCGGCGGACATCAGCCGGATGCGGTTAGTAATAAGCTTACCGGGTATGAGTGCCTTAGTGCTGCGCTTTAACTAATTCGGAATGCGTAATTCGTAATTCGGAATTAAAGGGTCTGTGACGCTATTATTAAATGAAAAGAAAAATTAAATGTGACGGTGCTCCTCTCTTCGAAGAGAGGGGGACCGCCATTTCGTTATTTTGATAGTTTTTACACACTTTCAAACGAGTGAGAAATATAATTTAATAGTAATGTTCCTTGGGTGGTGGAGAGTTCTTTTGTTTAATGAATGATGAATATTGAATAATGGAATGATGAATAATTTCGGAACTGCGTTGGCATTGTAATATTGTAATTTGAAATATATCATATTTTTTAAAATCGATTTTTGAAAACCGACGCGTTATAGCTGGCGACCACAGGTCAGCCCCTACCATCGAAGGTGTTAATTTTTCGTTTCATTTATAACAAGTTAATTCATTTGGTGCGTTATAAATGAACGGATGAATTTACTCCTTTTATTGTAGGGGATGAGCTCTGCTCTCCCGTGAGTAATAGGAGTTAGTTTTTTATAATAATAAACCAATTGAGTGTAACGCGTTATGCGTTTATGTTTAATATTACTAATAAGTTTATATTATTATATGAATTACCATCCATATGATGAAGATTCGGAAAAGTAAACGATTGCAGATGACTCGAAATATTCCGATGTATAATAAAGAGTGGTACTTACTGCTTGATTTTCGTTAACTATTATTAAAAACTTCGCGAATTCTTCAGGTTCAGTATAGTAGTGAGATACTGTAGGCATCATCGAGACCTCACCCTCTAAAGTTACTATAAACGGGTTACCCTCGTATTCATTTATTGTTTCTTGTAAGTAACTAAAATCGTCATGTTCACCAGGTTTATAAACGGTTACAGAGCTTATTTCTCTGACAATATTATCACAAATAGTTGAGAATTTAGCCGACCACATACCTGCAGTATATTTATAGTTTGATATAGCGTTAACTAAAATGTCCTTCGGTAATGGGTTTTCTACCAATTCTCCACCTCTACTATAAATGTTACCTAACCACATAATTGTCTGGTAATCTTCGGAAACAGTAAAAGGGGATTCTGTTTGTAACGAGTCAATAATTCCCTCTTTGTGATCCCAAAGTAATTCAGCAATAGAACCAGTGTTATCTTCGTAATTCTCGTTACGATGGACATAATCGATTTTATCGGAAGCAATAATAATTTGTTCGTGACCATCACTTGAAGTCCATGTACCTATTAAGTCTGCCTGCATTTCAGCGACATCTTTGTATTTTGGATTTAATGCGGTGCAACTTGTAAAAGATGCCAAAATAGAAAGAATACATAAAAAACTAATAATTTTTTTCATAATTCACACTCCAATATGTATATTGTTTTATAAAATGCTAAAAAACTCTTATACCTCCTTAAAATAAAAAATGCGCCTACCGAAGTAGACGCACAAAAAACGCAAACTCCGATAGTCGCCAAACTAACTTTATGTGAAACGGATGTCCG
>CALAEU010000183.1 GCA_937891215.1 uncultured Clostridia bacterium | reverse complement strand
CACTAAAACCACAGATGATATATATAATATAAAACTCTAATGAAAACGCAGGAAAAGACAGTAATAAAACGCTACCGATAATACGACAACTGGTAATTATATTCGCAATATGTTTCGTCATCTTTTCACCTGCAATTTCTTATTTATCGGGGTAATTATATCACATTAAATATTAAATTACAATCGGGTGCGGGTGTCCCGCCCACAATTATTCATTATTAATTATTCATCAGCGTGAGCGGCTTCATTATTCATTAAGAAAAGTCGCAACAACACTAATGAATAATGAAGAATGAATATTGAATAATGAATAATACAAAAAAGAAAAGCCACACTATCGTGCGACTTTTCTTTTTTGGCCTGCCCAGAGGGATTTGAACCCCCGTTCTTCAGAATCGGAATCTGCTGCGTTATCCAGCTGCGCCATGGGCAGAGATTTAAGTAAGATGTAATAGTGAAGAGGTGTTATTCTGTTAGTTTTCGTGTACAACCAAGATGATTTTCTAATAAATCAAATAACCTTTCCTCTGTAGTTTTAATTTTCGTTTTTTTCCTATTATTAATTATGTTATAAATCCAATAACCAATAAGCAATAACAGAGTGATGGGTAAAAACAAGATACATATCAAAGAAACAAATATATCATCTTTGATTTTTTGAATTTTACTTCTATTATCAACAGGACCAATATATTGAATTTCACCACAAAATTCAATTTTATTTTCATATTCAGTAATTTGTGGTATAAACCAGTATCCACCCGAGTGACCTGCACGCTCAACACCAAAGTGTATTTCATTCTCTAATAATTTCACAATATAATTATCAAAATAAAAAAATGTATCATTGTTATTGGGATATTTTTTAAGAGAATCAAAAAACATCTGCTTAGTTCCCTGATATTCAAAAATATATTCCTGCGACATAAAATCACCTGCTTACGAATGAGATATTTTCTTCAGCATTTTTTCCTGTGACTTATTATTTATGGAAAAAATATGATATTTACCATATCCATACTCTATTGCGACAAAAAATACTGTAACATCTTTTTCTGTTGCATAAAACACATTCCCCCAAAACGGTGTTACAGTTTCTTTCTTACCAATTGGTATAACAAAATGTTTATATTTAGTCCAGTTTTTTTGCATAATTCTCACAGCATTGTAAATAACATCTGAACCTAATGGATAAAAACCCAAATATGTAACTTTCGCAAACACAAATCTCATCTCCTTATGCGTTATTATAGCACAAAAAATGAAATATTGCTACTAAAAAATTATTCATTATTCATCAGTGTAAGCGACTTCATTATTCATCATTCATTGAAAATCCGTTCTTTTTAATGAATGATGAATATTGAATAACGAATAATGAATAATACAAAACAAAAATCCGTCCACTTTGGTGAACGGATTTTCGTTTTGGCAGCGGGATAGGGATTCGAACCCCAACAAACAGAGTCAGAGTCTGTCGTGCTACCGTTACACTATCCCGCTAGAACGCTTGATATTATACTACCAATATTTTGACTTGTCAAGTACTATATTAAATTTTTTTCTTACAATTTCTTAAGATGACATCTTCTCCTAATTATGTTACAATAATTAGGAGGAGATGATTTTTATGTTTAAAAACAAAAAAACTGGTATTATAATTTTTGCTGTCTTTGTAGTTGCGCTTATTGCGTTTTTCCCAAGCATCGGGAATACAAAAGAATATAAAGACACAAATGGCGAAGATAATTATTCACTTTGCAAAATTACCGATGAAGATATTATTGAGGGAATGGACAGTTCAACTTTAAATATAGTTACATTTGATGAAGTAAAAAATGAATATTGGTATCTCGGCAAACTCTTTAATGGTTCGACTACGCTCGGCACAGCAAATCCTTTAACATCTTCCAACACAATTGAAATTCAAAAATTTTCAGTTACCAAAGGCAATGCTCGACTTTTAATTTTAGCAGATGATAAAATAGTTCACGACTTCATCCCAAATGAATCAGGTCAGAGTTTTTCACTTAATAATCTCGAGGGTGAAATTTCTCTTGTTGTTGCAGGTGAAAGTACAAATTTTGAAGTTGTTTTTAAAGTGACATAACATATAAAATTTATTATATTTTTATTAAGATAAAATTAAGAATTGGTTCAATTATTGAACACAACTTTATATTATGATATATTCTTAACAAATCTAATATTTCGGGAGTGTTCATATATGAATAAAACAAAAAATATAAATATAGTTTTAATGACTTTCATTTTACTATTTTCGGTTCCAATATCTGCATTTGCAAATTCCTCATGGGTATGGCTTACACCATTTCGCCCACTATATATTCTACCATTTGTTATTATTGTAACTCTGGCTACTGAAATTTTATTGATTTATTGTTTTTCAAAAAGCACTAAATTCAATAAAATTATTACTTTTGTAATCTTGGGAAATTTACTTTCATTTCTTGCACCATATTTTTGGAAATATATAATATCATTAACACCACATTCGATATATAATTTTTCTCAGATGTTAGAGCGAGGTCCACATTATATTGTAGGAATTGCTTACTTGATTCTTACACTTATAATTGAATTTCCTGTTGTTTATTTCAGCGTAAAAAAAGATGCAAAAAAACAACAAGGACTTATTACAGGAATAGTTATTTCAAACATAATAACTACAATTTTCACGGCAGTAGTAGAACATATTCTTTGCAGAGGTCACTGGTAAACAAAATAAAATTCAAAATGTTATAAAATCATCGATAGCAAGATTTCTTAATATTTCTATTGTATCCCTCCGAATTTTCTTGTATAATATATATGTATATAAGAAAATTCGGAGGGATTTTATGTTTAACCACAAAATCAAAAACAACCCTGTTCACATGCTTATAATGGACCAGATTAACGATGTTGAAAACTGTCTTATTCAGTTTGAAAGTTTCATTCGTGCATCTTCCGCGCCAAATGTTTCTTTTGATACATTAAATTCTTTAGCAAAAGGCATAAGCGAAGCAGAAGCAGTTGCCGATATTTCATTAAGAAAAATGATTGACTCTCTTGTTGGTAGTTCATACTTAACCGCTACAAGAGAAGACCTGATTTCTATTGCAACAAGTTGTGATGCTATTGCAAACAAATGCGAGAATTATGCTAAAATGTCGGTATTCCAACAATTTACTTTCCCCGATGAATACAGTGAAGATTTGCTTAATATTATATCCATAAGTCGTGAACAATTTGAAGTTTTAAGAAAAAGCATCAGTCTTCTTTTCTCTGATTTTGGTTCGCTTTTAAAAGACCATTCTATTCTTGACGAAATAAGAAAACACGAGTCACGCGTTGACGAAATTGAAGAAAAACTTTATGAAAGAATATTTAAAATGGATATTACTCTTGCTGAAAAAATGCAAATGAGTGATTTCGCAGATAAAATTGCAGAACTTTCAGATATTATTGAAAACCTTGCAGATAAAATTCAGATTATGTTAGTAACAAGAAAGGCTTGATTTTATTATGATATACCTTTTGCTTTTTGCAGGGTTATTTATGGGTTGGTCGCTTGGTACTAACGATGCTGCCAATGCATTTGGTACTGCAGTTGCAACAAGAGTTGTAAAATACAGAACCGCTGTTATTATAATCGCAATTCTCGTGGTTGTCGGTGCATTTATTGGTGGTGCAAACAACATCGACAAAGTTGCAGAACTTTCCACGAGTAATGAAGTAATCGCTTCAGAATCGCAGGTTTTAGCCGCTATCCAAAATAGTACAGTCGAAACTTTGCGACTTAAATCTGCAATTAAAGCAGCCATAATTTTCACCTGTGCTGCCCTTACTGTGTTTGTAATGAGCTACCTTAAATTCCCTGTTTCTGCAAACCAATCTATAACAGGCGCTATAATTGGCTGGGGACTTTTCTATGCAGACTATAAAGACCCTGAAATTTTAGCTGTCAATCTTCCACAAATAGGAAAATTCGCTTCTACCTGGATTTTAAATCCGTTAGGTGCAGGAATTATTTCTTTTATACTCGTCTGGTTATTCCACAAATTTATTGAAGATAAATTCTCATCTTTAAGTCACTACGACAAAATAGTAAAAATAGGTTATTTATTTGCAGGTGCTTTCGCTTCATATAGTATTGGTGTTAATTCATCCGCAAATGTTACTGCTCTTTACTACGATGCCGCATTCAACAAAACTGGCGTTGCAGCAAACCTTCTTACAGATGCTCGTGTAGCCGCTACAATCGGTGGTATTGCTATTGCAATTGGCGTTCTCACCTACTCAAAGCGTGTAATGATGACTGTCGGTGGCAGTATTGCTAACATAAGTCAGATGGATGGATTTTTAGTAATTATAGCAATGGCTCTGACAGTTGTTATAATGGGTAAATGGATGGGAATACCTGTTTCAACTTCACAGGCAGTTGTTGGTGCAGTTATTGGTGCAGGACTTACACGAAGTATTCGCAACGTTAATTTTGGTGTATTTAAAAACATTGCAATTGCGTGGGTAAGCTCCCCTACTGTTGCAGGTTTGTTGGCTTACGGTATTGCTTTTGCTACACAAAACTATTTTAATAATTAATAATAAAAATCCGTTGTATTTTTCTAATACAACGGATTTTTATTATATGCAAAAGACATTCAATAGTAGAACAAGTATCACTCCTGGCACAGAAAACAATGCAGAAATTAAAAGTGTCAGCCAGTTTATTCCTATTGAAATGGGAACAAAATAAGAGATTGCACCCACTGCGCATATTGCACCTAAGCCACCTAATATACTTGTAAACAAAGCTTTGAAAAAATTCTTAGTTATTTTAAAAACAACTAATGCAATAAAACATAAAAATCCTACAAATACATAAATTTCTGTCATAAAATCACCGTTATATTTTTTCTTGTTAATCTATATGCTTGTATTACAAAAATTATGAAGATTATATTCTGACTTTTAAGAGCATACTTATTATATATAGAAAATTTCTGAAAGGTTGATTTTATTGGACAAACACGCTTTTACTTATGAACAGTACTGCTCTGTAGTAAACAAAAACATTATTTTGCAGGAAACTGCTTATTATAATGGCAAAAAGAAACTAAAATGCTTAAATCATTTAAAATGCAAAAATGAATTTGGTGGTTGTAAAAACAAGTTCGTTTTAGCAAAACAAGAAAAATATATTGAAAAAACAAATCCCTGATAGTATAATAAACCAGGTGATTTTATGAACGGTATTTATATTCACATTCCTTTTTGTAGGTCGAAATGTCCCTACTGCGATTTTTATTCGTTGACGAAATACAATGATTTACAAAGGGTTTATGTTAGCGCTCTAATTGATGAAATAAAAACTGGAAAACGCTTTAAAGCAAATTTCGATGCAAAACAGAAAACTTTTGACACCATATATTTAGGTGGTGGCACTCCTTCTGTTTTAAGCGGTGAAGATATTTATAATATTATTACAACAATAAAAGAAAACTATAAAATTACTGAAGATGCAGAAATCACTATTGAATGTAACCCGAATTCTGATATAGAATCACTTATCCCATATTTTAAGAAATGCGGTGTAAACAGAGTATCATTAGGGATGCAATCTGCCGTTGATATTGAAAGAAAAAAACTAGGCAGAAGTTCTGACAAACAACGGATTTTTGATATAATTAACGAGCTAAAAATAAACAAAATTGATAATATTTCACTTGATATTATGCTCGGTGTCCCCCACCAGACCATTAAAACGCTTAAAGAAACCCTTGATTTTATTAGAGAGTGCGATGTTAAGCACATAAGCGCTTATATACTCAATATAGAAGAAAGCACACCTTTTTATAAAATACAGCACAAACTTAATTTACCTGATGAAAACACCGTTTGTGACTTTTATGAATTTACAAGTAACTACTTAAAAAACATTGGTTTTAACCATTACGAAATTTCAAATTTTGCAAAAAATGGTTATGAAAGCAGACATAACACGAAATATTGGTTACTTAATGATTATTTAGGTCTTGGACCTTCTGCTCATTCATTTATAAACGGAAAAAGATATTATTTTGAAAATGATATAAACTCATTTTTAAATGGTAATCCACCAGTCTTTGATTGTGACGGTGGTGACGAAGAAGAATTTATAATGCTTCGACTCCGTTTAAAACAAGGTCTTGATTTAGATGAATTGAAAGCAAGATATAGTGAAACACCTGTAAATAAAATAATAAAAAAAGTCTCATTCTTAAAAGAACAAGGCTTGGTTGATTTTGAAAATAATAATATTTCACTTACAGAAAAAGGTTTTTTACTCTCAAATACAGTTATTTCAGAACTTATATAAAAAGGGGCTGTAAAAAAACGTCAAGTTTTTTTACAGTCTCTTTTTAGGGGATAGGAAAAAAAGATGCAGAACGGATAAATCGAACAAAAACAAGAACTCTGTCTTGTTTTTGCTTGCCCGAAGGCGTACAAAGGTACGTCGAGTGGTGAGATTTGTTCGTAGCATAAAACGAAAAAATTTTTGCAATTTTAGTTTTTTGATAATTTATAGGGGTTCTTACAGCTATCTGTTCTGTAGGAACCCCTTGATTTATATAGTTTTATGCGGTCTGCGCTTTTTTTACAGCCCCTTTTTATTTTAACTTTAGAATTTACTTAAGTGTTGTTTTAAATGCTTCTGCACGAATTTTAATATTGCCGTTTTTTGCAGATTCTATTGCAACGTCGCAATACTCTTCTGCCG
>CALAEU010000182.1 GCA_937891215.1 uncultured Clostridia bacterium | reverse complement strand
TTACCAAAATTAAAAGCAGTGTTAGATGCAGGAGAAAATCCGGTAGAACTGCGTCTGGATGAACGTGCTGCGAAAGTGATCGATGGCGTACTGGCAGGAGAAAATGATTTTGATACAGAATTTGCTTTTATAAATAATATAAGAACTTATGTAAAAAACATTTTCAATGCTTTTGACTCACTTTGGGAGGAGGAATAATAAATGATACCACCGAGCATTACAGTAGAAATTTTCGGTAATATGTATACTGTTGTTGATTTTGCTGTTGTTGATGAATTTATGCCCACTGTTCGAAGTGTTATTTCTTTTATTCTTGTTGCAAAATTTTTTATATCCAAATATAAGGCTCTTCCTGCTGTTATTGGTCAGGTTGCTGTTATCGGTCCTTCTGACTCTGCACAAGTTGAAATGTATCGTTCTAAATATGGTAGGTAATTGAATTATGATTATTCAAGCAATTTTAGACGGTTTTTTTATGGCTTTTGATATTATTTTCAATATGATTGATTTTTCTGATTTGAATACTGCTACAGAAAATCTTGTTTCCGAACAAGTAGTTCTTCCTGAAATGCTTCATTATGTTGCATACTTTCTTGATAAAGAAACAATTCAATTTTTAATTAAACTTGAATTTATATGGATTGATTTTAAAATTGTTTGGGCTATAGTTCTTCGAATTAAATCATTTATTCCAACTATAAGCAGTACTTAAAAGGTGAGTGTATATTATGAGTTTTAAACCTATTCTTGATATGATGATGAGCTTCGTTCTTTTTGGGTGTAAGCTTCTCGGCGCTATATTACTTCCATTTTTTCTTATGATATTTGTTTTCATAGGATATTATTACATAAAAGGTAAACGTAGAAAAAAGCCTAAATATCGTAAGACATATAAAAAACCTGGTCTTATTGGTTGGATATTCAGTATATTTAAGCGCTTTTTTTGGGATTTTCCTCGTCGTTTTGTTTTGGATTGGTACAATAAAAATCCTGACGGATTTTTTGAATACGGTGTTCACCTTTTTGCAGGTGAGCAGGGAAGCGGTAAATCCGTTGCAGTTGCTGAATTCATTCTCAGATTAATGAAAATGTATCCAGCTTGTAAGGTAATGACAAATATACAGTTTGAAGGTCAGGACGGTAAAGTAACTTGCCCAGAAGATTTCATTATGAATAATAATGGTGAGTTCGGTATGATTGTATTTCTTGATGAGATACAAAACTGGTTTTCATCGTTAGAGTCAAAGAACTTTCCCCCAGAAGCTTTAGAAGATATTACGCAGCAGCGGAAGCAGCGTAAAATTTTTGTTGGTACTTCTCAAGTATTTATGAGAGTTGCAAAGCCCATCAGAGAGCAGATAACTCTTTTGTATGAGCCTTTGACGGTTGCAGGTTGTTTAACTTTTGTTAGAGTTTATAAGTGCAAGCTTGACGATAGCGGAAGCGTTAAGAATAAAGTACTTCGTAAACTATACTTTTTTGTACATACGGACGAAATCAGAAATGCTTATGATACTTATGAAAGAGTACAAAGACTTTCTGATAAAGGTTATAAACCAGAGCGATTTTCGACATTCTGAAATCATTTCCGTATTCCGCTTCAAAATCAGAAGGGGATAACATTCTGTCCTTTGCCGAACTGATAACCCCCGCAACAGATTTCGGCGGGAACATCTTATCTGAAATGTCAAGTTCAGAAAGACATGTTTTTATAACTCTCTGTGAATCATCGCTGTCATATATGGTGAAATCGTTTGGATATCCCAACTGTTCGATTTCTCTTCTGAGTATTCTTACGCATGCCGAATGGAATGTGGCGGCAGTAATGCCTGTTCCTGCATCACCGAGCATATCAGAAAGACGCTGTTTGAGTTCACCCGCAGCCTTGTTTGTAAAAGTAATAGCAAGAATATTCCAGGGCTTTATCATTTCATCGGGATTACAGATTATGTTGCGTAATCTTTCAGCGTCATCGTCTTTTTTATAATTTTTAAGAAATTCCAGATCTTCATCTGAAATGTTCTGTGGAACATAATCGCTGTCATATGCGTTGCCGAAATAAACCATGTTAGCTATTCTGTTAACAAGAACGGTTGTTTTTCCGCTTCCTGCACCCGCAAGAATAAGAACAGGACCTTTTATAGTGAAAACGGCTTTTTTCTGTTCGGAATTCATTCTTCCGAAATAAGCCGAAAGTGCTTTTTGTTTGAGTTCTTTGAAACCATTTAAAGACATTCTTTGTGCTCCTTTTTTGTGTTGTCGGTATGATACATTCTATTATACCACAAATTAAGAGGAATTAAAAGTTTTAATTTTGATAAAATAGGTATTCCATTTATGATAAATTTGGTGTATAATTACATTATGTTTAAAGTGGTTGAAAAGTTGCTTTTCGGGAGGTAGAAAATGAAAAAGGAGCTTAATCAGAAATATCTCACAATTTCGAAATATGTAGTTGGAACATTCATCGTTTGCGCCCTTATTGTTGTAGGATTTGCAAGATATAAGGGTCTTCTCGAAGTGTTCGATGCAGTATATACAGTAATCAGACCTGTAATATGGGGTGCTGTTTTTGCATACCTTGCAAATCCGGTTTTAAATACAATAGAAAAATATGTAAAAAAAGTAACCGAACGTAAAAAGCCACACCCCAAGCTCACAAGAGGAATTTCGGCAACACTCACAACTCTCTTTATACTCGCTATTTTAGCAACACTTATAGCAAGCATCATTCCACAGGTTTCAAAGAGCCTTATAAGCATTGTTCTTTCTTTTGATAATTATATCGCGAAAGCTGAAGAATGGATAAATCTTCTTAAAGATACATACCCTTCGGTTTATGATTATTTCCATACAGCGTTTGCCGAACTCGAAGTCGGCGTTGAGGATATTATCAAAAACTACTCGCCTCAGCTTTCAAGCCTTGCGACAGGTGCAACAAGTGTTCTTAAAGCGCTTATCTTCTGGGCGAAAGACTTCTTGCTCGCTTTCGTTGTAATGGTTTATCTTCTTTGTGGTAAAGAAAACTTCAAAGGTCAGATTAAAAAGACAATATACGCAATTCTTAAAAAACCTACAGCTGATAAAATGCTTGAAATAACAGCAAGAGCTGATAAAACATTTATAGGTTTCATCGTAGGAAAAGCTATTGACTCTCTCATTATAGGGCTTCTTTGCTTTATCGGAATGCAGTTTATGGGACTTTCTTATTCGGTTCTCATAAGTGTTATTATCGGTGTAACAAATATGATTCCTTTCTTCGGACCTATTTTCGGAGCGATACCAAGCATAATACTTCTTTTCTTCGAATCACCTCAGCAGGCACTTATATTCGCAATATTCGTTCTCGTTCTTCAGCAGTTTGACGGCAATATCTTAGGCCCCAAGATTCTCGGCGATTCTATAGGACTTCCTGCATTCTGGGTAATGTTTGCAATCCTTGTCGGCGGGGGACTTTTCGGATTCGTCGGAATGCTCGTTGGTGTTCCTTGTTTCGCAGTTATTTATGAACTCAGCAAAGAAGGCATAAATAATATGCTCAAAAGAAAAAAACTTCCTACCGCGGTAAAACTTTATCAGGGAAGCGATAAGATAGAAACCCTAACAGAGCCCGAAACGGAAGAAATAGAATCTGTTTCTGAAGAAACAAAAGAAGAAATAATAGAATTTAATAATACCGACGAGATGCTCACGAGTCTTGGTAATGGAGAGATTGACTTGGTAATGTCGGGAATATTGATAGAAAGTTATTTAGACACCAATAAATATACAGTGAGTGATAGATACGATCCGTGGGCGCAAGATAAATTCATAATAATTACCAGGAAAAATGAGAAATTACCCAAAAATCCAAAATTTGGAACTCGCCCACAAAAAGCGTACATAGAATCCATCAAAGCTCAATATAAAAATTGCGAAATTAAAAGTTATTCTTCTGAGCAAGATTATTTTACGGCGCTACAAAAGAAAGAAATAGATGCTGTCGTGGAATCTATTTCAAATAAAAATTATTATCAGAAAAAATATTCAGATATTTCAGTGAATTCTTCATCCGTTGTAAATAAGTATCCCGGCAAAGGAATATATTTTATGAAGGATAATGAAAGTTTAAAAAATTTTTGTAATGATGAAATTTTGAAGTATGCATCCGGGAAAAATTCCGAAGCTTACAAATGGAACAGAAACGCTTACGCTTTAGCAAAAAAATATAAAGCTATATAATCGAAAGAACTTTCTTGAAATAGTCCGGAAGTTCACTTTCAAATTCCATGTATTTCCCTGTGGAAGGGTGTATGAACCCGATGGTTTTTGCGTGTAAACATTGACCTACCAAAAAATCAAAATTTTTATTTTTATTTCCATATAAATCTATAATTTCTTGACCTGTTTTTTCACCATCAATTAAGTGTATTATTTTTTTAGATTCGTTCTTCCGGTTTCTAATTTTAATTTTACATGAGTGTATTTTTTGAATTTTTGCACCACTTCATAATGTGTAATGGCTAATTTTCCTTTTCCGGTACAAACTGCCATTTTTTTTCGGTTGGTGTTATGTCTTGCAATATTGGTAATTATTGTTCCGCTGTCTTGCGGTAAAATTCCGTTTACTACCGCTTCATATACCCTTGTAAAACTGTGATTTTTTATTTGTTCAGCCAAATGCCTGTGCGCATTATCGTTTTTTGCAACTATTAACAATCCGCTTGTATCTTTATCTATTCTATGTATTATTCCCGGCCTTAAAATGCCATTTATCCCTGATAAAGAATCTTTGCAATGATACA
>CALAEU010000181.1 GCA_937891215.1 uncultured Clostridia bacterium | reverse complement strand
AAAAAGACCTTCAACGCTTCTCATTACCTGTGCAGTTGCAAGCATTATCATAACAGGCGAGAGTGCTTTTGTCTGTTGATTATCTGGGTTAATTTTAGGCGGATTTTTTCTTATTCCTTTAAAACACTCATAAGCAACTGTAAAATATTTTTCAGCACTTTCTAAAACTTCTTTGTCACCAGTTGCTTTGTAAAGTTCTGCACAACCAATTGCCGCAAATGTTTCTGAAAAATAATATCTTCTTTTTTGTAATTCGCGACCGTCAGAAGTTACTGTGAAAAACATTCTGCCATCTGTGTCAGTACATTTGGGGAAGAATTTATAAATATTTTTTGCTGCTTTTAAGTATTCTTCATTCTTTTCAATGCAGTTGTATGCTTTTGAAAATACCCACAATGCTCTGCCTTGAAACCATACACTTTTGTCTGTTCCGTAAATGTTGCCATCTTTGTCAAGACAAGTGTAAATACCACCATTTTCATAGTCAATAGCGTCTTTTAACCAAAATGGTAAAATATTGTTTACTAAATCATTTTTAAAATTCATTTTAAACACTCCTTATAATTAAATCAGATGTTTCTTCTGTTTTAAATTTTTCAAAATATTTGTCTTCTTTTGGAATCCATTCATTTAAAAATCTTTCAAGCATTTTTTCACCATTGCGTTTTAAAATTCTTTCTCTTTGTGTTTCTTTGTCACAAGTTAAAAAGATTTTAAAATCAGAATAGTTCTCAAAGTATGGGTGAGAAGAGTAAGCACCTTCAACTAATACAAACTTCTTATTCATTAAAAATCTGTTTTCTTTATATGTACCTGATTGACAGTCGAAAGCCTTGTAAGAAATAACTTTGGGTTTCCTTAAATTATCAATAACTTCAGTCTTTAATCTTTCATAGTGGATATTTCCACCAACTTCATTTAATCTGTTTTCGGTTCTTAATTCAGGTGGTAAAAAGAAATCATCACAATGAACTATTTCACCATTCAGAAGTTTTGCTAATTCATTACCGAGTGAAGTTTTTCCTGAAGCAGAGTTGCCATCAATATTTATAACAATATGACTTTTTGTAGTGTCGAGATTACGAATGCCAATAACCGCTTCAACGAGAGTTCTGTATTTTTTACTTATAACTCTGTAACTCGGGGTATATTTTTCTTTATAAACATCACTATGACTTATAGGTTTAAAACCATTTCTTGCAAATGCATTTGTTTCATCTCTTACTCTCTGTATATCAAACGGAATCTCGTTGTTTTCAGCCATAACAACCAAAAGGCCAAATTTAATGACAAGTTTTTCGTTTGTGCCACAAAAATCATCGGCAGATTTAACAATTATTTTATTTATGTAATTCAAATCTGTATCTCTCGGGATAGCCTTTAAATTAAGTCTTAAAGCATTACATCCTATATCTTCAAATAATTCTTCATCTTTATTATATTTGACAGTCTGAAATTCTTTAGAAAGTGATTTAAAACATTCAATTTCATTATTTGCTATGTGCTTCGGACCAAATTCATTCTGGTAAAGCATTTTTAAAATATCCTGAAGCTCTTGTTTCGGGTATTTTTTTATATGCTCTTTTATAATCTGTTTTAATTCATCAGTCACTTAATTTACCTTCTTTTTGTCTTTTTTCAATTTCTTTAAGATTTAATTTGAATTCTTTAGCTATCCAGACAAATGACAATATCCACGCACCAAGAATTGCAACAACAAAATCAATTCGTCCCATAGGGATTGCTGCAACTATTGTGAAAAACAATTCTGCATCAATATCTAAAATCATAAAAAACCACATTGCAACTATAAAAAGTCTTGCAAATGGTAGTATAACTGCAACCGACCAACAAAGACACGCAAGTTGCGGACCCCAATATTTCGGGATTTTCCACATCATAGAAACATATTTGTCAGCATCACCAAATGAAATGTAAGATAAATACTTTTTTAAATCGGTCTCGTTTGTAACAGGTCTTTTATAACCTATAAACCCGTAATAAGCAACAAAGCAATAAAATATAAATGTAATTATATTTATCGTAACAAGTCCCCGCCAACCAAAAAATAAAACATTATAAAGCGGATTGCCTTCAAGTTCTAAATTTGGTGTTGCAATATATGTGAAATATAAATCTAAAAATGTAACAATAAAATATGAGATAACGGAAAAAAAGAAACCTGATTTGTTATTTATCTTCATAAGTTAACACCTTGAAATTTTTAATACTTCTATTTTATCATTATTTTATAAAAATGCAATATTCACCAAGAAAAAATTTCTTCATATATTAATAAAAGGAGTTGAGCGTAATGCAAATGACTTTATATGATTTAAAAATTGGTGAAACTGCTTTAGTGGTAGATATAAATACTGATATTTGTTTAAAACAACGATTAAGAGATATAGGACTTATAAAAAACAGTAAAATCAAAGTTCTTCATAGCAGTCCGTCAGGAAATCCACGGGCGTATTTAATAAAGGGAAGCGTAATTGCTTTAAGAAATTGTGATGCTGAAAAAATAATAGTTTCAGAGTGTGGTGAGAGTTGCAGTGGAAAAGATTAAAATTGCTCTTGCGGGTAACCCCAATGTAGGTAAAAGTACAGTCTTTAATGCGTTAACCGGGTTAAAGCAACACACTGGTAACTGGACTGGCAAAACTGTTGGTGTGTTTTCAGGTGAATATAAACATAATAATAAAATTTATGAGATTGTTGATGTGCCCGGTACTTATTCTCTAATTCCGCATTCTGAAGAAGAAAGCGTAGCGAGAGATTTTCTGTGTTTTTCAGAAAGCGATAAGATTTTAATTGTTTGTGATGCTACTTCGCTTGAAAGAAATCTTTATTTTGTTTATCAGATTTTAGAACTGAACAAAAATACTGTAGTTTGTGTGAATTTACTTGATGAAGCTAAGAAAAAAGGTATAGAAATTGATTTACAGCTACTCTCTTATGAATTAGGTGTAACAGTAGTAGGAACAACTGCAAGAGAAGAAGAGGGGATTTATGAAATAAAAAAAGCGGTTGAAGAAAGAAAAAGCAAGAATATTAAAAGAATAAAATATCAGAAAGAAATTGAACAATCACTCGAATATATTTATCCTGTACTTTTTAAACTTGATTTAAAAGAACTGGATAAACGATGGTTATCGTTAAGACTTTTAGATGGTGACGAAGGTTTCTTTTCTGTTTTAAAAAATTATTTGGGTTATGATTTAAGAGAAAATGAGTTCATAAATAACGCAATAAAAAAATCGTGGGAGTTTCTTAAAGAAAATGGAATTGATAAAGAGGAACTCGCGGAACTTATAGCAGAAAACTTATATAATGAAGCAACAAAAGTGTCGGACAGAGTTACATTATCAAAAGAAAAGACTAACATAAGAAAAGATTTAAAAATTGATAAGTTTATCACTGGTAAATATACTTCATATTTAGTCTTGGGGTTAATATTATTTCTTGTTTTTTATATTACCATTGTTGGTGCTAATATACCGTCTTCACTGTTAATGGATTTTTTTACAAAATCCGAAAAGGTTTTATATGAGTTTTTTGAAAATATTGATATTTTACCGTTTTTTAATAATATGCTTATAAAAGGTGGTTACAGAGTGCTTGGCTGGGTGGTTTCTGTTATGCTCCCACCAATGGCTATATTTTTCCCACTTTTTACAATACTTGAAGACTTAGGTGTTTTACCAAGAATTACTTATGTTTTAGACGGTAAGTTTCAAAAAGCAAATACTTGTGGCAAACAAGCGTTAACAATCTGTATGGGATTTGGTTGTAACTGTGTGGGCGTAACAGGTGCAAGAATAATCGACTCAAAAAGAGAGCGATTGATTGCAATATTAACTAACAGTTTTACACCTTGTAATGGCAGATTTCCTGCAATAATAAAACTTATTTCAATATTTTTTATTTCTTTATCTTCAACAGGTAGCGAGTTTTTGAGTGCAGTATTTTTGTCAGGGGTTATTGTTTTTAGTATTGCAGTAACTTTATTTGTTTCAAATCTACTTTCTAAAACTATTTTAAAAGGCGAAAAGTCCCATTATATATTAGAATTGCCATCTTACAGAAAACCGCAAATAACAAAAGTAATAACGAGGTCATTATTAAACAGAACAATTTTTGTCTTAGGTAGGGCAGCAGTAGTAGCTTTTCCTGCTGGTATAGTTATCTGGTTGTTGCTGAATTGTGGTGATAAAATAATTTTAGAGAGTATTATCACTATTCTTTCTCCAATTGGTGCTTTTTTAGGGCTAGATGGTGAAATACTTACATCTTTTATACTTGGAATACCTGCAAACGAAATTGTTCTTCCGATAGTTTTAATGACTTACTCAGATAATAAAGAACTTCTTTCAATTGAAAGTGCAGAAATAATAAGTAAAATTCTTATAGAAAACAACTGGACTATTAAAACCGCAATTTGTTTTATAATGTTTTCAGTCTTTCATTTTCCGTGTGCTACAACACTTATTACTATATATAAAGAAACCAAAAGTATAAAATGGTTACTTCTTTCGTTTTTGTTACCAACTGCTTTAGGTGCAATAATTTGTGTGTTTTTAAATCAGATTTTTAAAATTTTTGAATATATAGTGTAATTTTAAAAGTTTTTTAAAATAAATTTCAAAAAAGGGTTGCTTTTTTTGTCGGTTTGTGATAATATTCTCGTGCTAATGTGTATTTAAAGTTTAAATGTTATTTAAAGAGGTGACAATAAATGAAAGAAGGACTTCATCCAAACTACGCACCAACACAGGTTAAA
>CALAEU010000180.1 GCA_937891215.1 uncultured Clostridia bacterium | reverse complement strand
CAGATACTGTTATGACAGTTTTTGATGTTGAAAAAATGTACCGCAAATGGATTCGTGATATTGCAGACAGTCAGGATATTTATAACGGTCATGTGCAACACACAGCACCATTCCGCGGTGGTGGAGGTGGCCCTGGTGGTTGGGGTGGTGCAATTGTATTTGTTCCATACTCATTCTATAAATTCTATAAAGACGAAAGCGTTCTCAAAAAATATTATAATAATATGCTTAATTTCCTTGATTATATGGAAGACAGAAGCGAAAACGGTCTTGTAGTAAGGGAAGAATTAGGCGGTTGGTGTCTTGGGGATTGGTGCTCACCAGGCAACAAAAATCTTATTCCAGAGCCTTTTGTTAATACATATTTCTTGATAAAAGCATTTAAGCAAGTTATAGAGATTTCTGATGTTTTAGGTAAAGAAACTGACAATTTAAAAATAAGACTTGAGAGTGTTATAAGATCATTTTCAAAAGCATATTATGATGAAAGTACAGGTACATTTGCTTCTTCAGTTGAGAGTGCAGATGCATATGCCTACGATATTGGTTTAGGTGACGAAAGAACACTTAAGGCTATTGTAGATAAGTACGAAGCACTCGGCGAATTTGATACCGGAATTTTCGGTACGGATATTTTAATTCGTGTGCTTTGTGAAAATGGTTATAAGGATTTAGCATTTAAACTTTTAACTTCAGAAAAAGAAAATACTTTCTACAATATGAAAAAACACGGTGCTACAACTCTCTGGGAGAACTGGAATGGCGAAGCATCTCATAGTCACCCTATGTTTGGTGCAGTTGTGCAATATATTGTTAGGTATTTCAACGAAGTGTAAAATATTAAAAGGTGATAGGTAGAAAATGCCTGTCACCTTTTTGTTTATATTGCGAATTTACCAAGAAGAAAAATTCACTTATAATAAAATCATAGGAATTTTTAGAGGTGGTTTTTGTGAAAAAATTTTTTAAACGAATTATCTGTGCAATGTTCGTTTTGATTTTTATGTTTGTAAACGCGAATATTGCTTTGGCAGGAGATATTATTGTGTTCAGTTCAGAAGTGTATAAGCCTGAATTACATAATACTGCTTCAAATGGTTCGTTTGATAATTTAGAAAGTTATGTTGATGATATTGATGCATTTCAAAAATATCTGCTTGATTGCATTATGACAGATGACAGTAACATAGCAAATGGCGGTCAGAGAGGTTATATTGATGTAAGTCAGTATAATATACCGTACAACGATAATACATCTGTTGAGCTTTCTAAATTGATATGGTACGAAAGCCCCGAACTTTTCAGAATAAATAGTATTGGGTTTAGTTATACAGCCTCTGGAAAGTTGATTGCTATAACACCATATTACAGAATTTCAAGTCCTGATGAATTTAAGGCACAATACGATGTTTTTGTTGATGTAACAGAAAAAATGTTGGTTGGAATAAAAGATAACCCAACCTTAAACGATGTCGAAAAAGCACTGTTAATACACGACAGACTTGCTGAGTATTGTGAATACGACTATGAGAATTATCTTGCGAACTCTGTTCCAGATACATCATATAGTGCACAGGGTGTGTTCTGTATGGGTACAGCAGTTTGCATGGGTTATGCGTTAGCATACGATTATCTTTTAGAGCAAGTTGGTATTGAAGCAGAGTATTGTTCTTCAAATGCTTTAAATCACGCGTGGAATATAGTTTATATTGACAATAAGCCTTACTATGTAGATGTAACATGGGATGATCCTACATGGGATGTTTCTGGCAGAGTTTATCACGATGACTTTTTAGCTTCATCTGTGTTGTTTAAAGAAAGTCACAATGCTACTGACTACAAAACTATTCCTGAAGATACAACCTATGATAATGCATTCTGGCGGAATTTAACAACTGCGGTTCAACTTGTAAATGATAAGCTTTATTATATTAATGATTCACAAAAGATAGTAGCAATAGATGATATTGCGGATACTACACCTGAAGAAATTGCAGATGTAAACTATAAGTGGTATATAGATGGCAGCAGTTATTATACAAGAATGTCAAAGCTCGCTTCTTTAAGGGGTAAACTTTATTATTCAAGTCCTAAAGAGGTGTATTGTTACGAGCCTTCCACCAAAAAGACTACAATGGTTTTAACTGAACAAGAAAGTTTAGATAAAACAGATGACGAGTATTTACATATTTATGGTCTTACTGCATTCGGTTGCCATGTATGGGGCGAATATTCCGATACGCCTGCTTATAATCAAAATACAAAAAAGACTCACGTTTTTTCACTCGGTTACCATAACCCTACAGAAAATTGGACAGTGGTTAAAGAGCCTACTTATACAAGCGAGGGTAAAGAAAAGAATTATTGTATTGATTGTGGTGCTGAAGTTGGTTCAAGACTTATTCCTGCTTTAAGTGAACATAATTTTGGTGAGTGGTATATTGATCCTAATAATAAACCAACTTGTACAGAAAAAGGTGTTAAGAAGAGAGATTGTCAGGATGTTGGTTGTGATGCTTTTGAGTGGGGTTATGCAGATGAATTAGGTCATAATTATTCTGATGTATATACAACAGACCTTGAGCCGACCTGTGTGGAAAATGGAGTTAAATCCCGTCACTGTACCCGTTGTGATGCGAGAACAGATATAGCAGAGATTTCTGCTACTGGTATTCACATTGAGGGTGATGCTTGGATAAAAGGCAAGGATGCAACCTGCAAAGAAGATGGTTATTTATATAAAGCGTGTAAGGGTTGCGGTCAGGAAATGTCTACTCAGGTGCTTCCAAAAGGTGAATGTTCAGATTTCTATGTAACAGACGATAAAGAATCAACCTGTCTCGTAAATGGTTACACGGGCGACAAAACTTGTCGTGATTGTGGAACTGTATATAAGGGCGAAACAATATTGGCTAAAGGTCACACCGAAGTAACAGTAACCGGCAAAGCTGCAACTTGTACTGCTACAGGTCTTACAGATGGTAAAAAGTGCTCTGTATGTGGTGTGACAACAGTAGAGCAACAAACAATTGCTAAAAAAGCTCACACCGAAGTAACAGTAACCGGTAAAGCTGCAACTTGTACTGCTACTGGTCTTACAGATGGTAAAAAATGCTCAGTTTGTGGTACAGTGACAAAAGCACAAGAAACAATTAAAGCAACAGGTCACACAACAAGTGTAATAAACAAAAAA
>CALAEU010000179.1 GCA_937891215.1 uncultured Clostridia bacterium | reverse complement strand
CCAGCTCGCCGTATGCGGTTTTGCAAATGTCGCAGACTGCCAGAGTGGTGCAGGTTGCGGTGCCGCCGGAGCAGTCACCATTTTCGGTGTGGGTGCTGTCGTTGGCGCAGGTGCGGGTATGGGTGTTGTCGCCATTGGAAACCCAGTCGCCGTAGTTGTGGGCATCCCCATCCACTTCGCCGTAGCTTTCGCCGCAGACAGAGCAGACTGCCTGTGCGATACAGGTAGCAGCCGTACCCTCGGTGTGGGTTAGAGTGATACTCTTCCATGTTACATTGCCACCCCAGCTAGGTTTGAACCACACGTTGTTTTCGAGATCGGGTTTGTATGTATCTTCTGTCTCCAACTGTCCGCAGTTGAGAACAAGGTCACAGCCGTCGACATATTCTCCAACACGATAAAAAACAACGGTATCATTTTGGTTTATAGAAGTAACTACCGAGCCAAACATCATTCTTCCCAAATAGAAGCAATCAACAAAGGCACCGTTGCCTACGGTTGTTAATTTTGGTAGAGTGATGCTGTTAAGGGCATATACTTGATAAAACTCTTTATCAACGATTTTCGTAACGTCAGGAAGAATCAAATCTATCTTGCCGTTATATTGATTGTCCTCGCTGTAAATACCATTACCAGACAAGCGATAAATTGCTTCGGACACAGCGGGCATAACGATACCACTGACTTCAATCACTGCAGGTTCGCCACCCGTTACGATAATCGTGGTGATTCCGCTATCCACATAACCTTTGATGGCTTCCAGCAAGGCATTGATATCTTCCTCGGTAGCTGTGGTCTTGCCGCCCAAGGTGCCGTCGATGGTTACGGTGCCTGCTTCGGTATCAACCACGGCATAAGGATACGTGGTATCCGCCGCAAATACACTCAGCGCCTCTGCCGCCGAAGCAGTAATTGTTACAGGGGCACTGAAACAAATGCCGACTGCAAGAATTAATGCTAAAAATAAACATAACGTTCTTTTCATAAAAATTTCTCCTTTTTATTTGCAAATATCTTTGCACAATTTTACAAGTTTATCATACGCCTAAAAACCGCAAAAATCAATGTTTTAAAAGAAAAAAATGGGTGTTTTAAAAATTTTTAAACATCTTACAAATCCCAAAGCTTCTGGCGATTTGTTGAAGAACAGACTGCACAAAAATTTTCTTTGTTTGCGTATAAGATTTTCATATCTTCAGTTGTAGACTGTTGGGGGTAATATTTTATAAATAAAGGACAAAATCGTGTTTAAAAGCGATTTACATAGCAAGATGGATCACTTCGCAAAATTGATAAAATATTAAAATTGCGAAACAACTTTTTCGTTTAAATTGATTTTATATCATATAAATTTCTGACCACATATTACACCACATTTGGAGCTAAATATTGAATTTTTTGTTGTGTATTTTTATATATAACCGAAACAAACAACACTATATGCTGTGTTTAAAACAGTCAAAAAATAATCTGCATTCTTCGGGACCAGAAGGTCGGGTGTTCGAATCACCTCACTCCGACCAAAAGCAGTTGAAAATCATGTATTTTCAACTGCTTTTTTTCAACAAAAACCAATCTGCCAATTCATTTTGAACTGGCAGATTGGTTTAATTTTTATAATTATTTTGTAATCAAATTACTTGCTTTATAGGAACTCCTAATGCCACTGTGCACAGCACGAACTGTGTATTTATAACTCTTACCTTTCTCAGCAGACTTATCTGTCCACGACTCTTTATCTGCTTCAATAATTCCCATATTAGCCCAATTTGACCATTTACCATCAACTAATTCTGAACGATAAACTATATAACCGCGAGCACCCGCACTTTGTGTCCAGTTTACAGTAATACCATTACTTACGGATTTCACTGTAACTTTTGGTTGCGATAAGAAAATGAGAGAATCAGTTGCTTTGTAACTACTCCTGTAATTGCCATTTATAGCTCTTACAGTGTAACAGTAAGTTATTCCACTCTTCACACTCTTATCTACCCAAGAAGTAACTGAGCCATTTTTTATTGTACCCATATTCTTCCAGTTAGTCCACTTACCATTTGTAAATTCCTGACGATAAACAGTGTAACCTTTTGAACCTGTAACTTTGTTCCAGCTAACCTTAATACCAGTTTCATTATTCATTATTTTTACTGTTGGCTGAGTAAGGTAAAGAATGTTTGCTGATGCCCTGTAATTACTTCTAATACTACCATAAACCGCACGTACTGTGTATTTATACTGTGTACCACTCTTTACAGTCTTATCTGTCCAGTTTGTTAAAGTTGCCTTTTTTGTTCCCATATTCTTCCAGTTACTCCATTTACCGTTCGAAAGTTCTGCACGGTAAACTCTGTACCCTGTTGCATTTGCTGCTGTTGTCCAACTTACTTTTACTCCATTTGATACTACTGCTACTTTTACTGCTGGCGTTACATCATATTTTTTATTTGATGTTGCAGTATATTTACTTGTCACACTTCCATTTACTGCTTTTACTGCATAACTGTATGTTGTTCCAAGTTTTACTGTTGTATCTACATATTTTAAGTCTGTTGTTGTTTTTATTGATTTCCAGTTTGAGTACTTCTTTGTACTTGTGTTATATGTTCTCTGGTATACAATGTATTTTTCTGCATTCTCTACTGCATTCCATGTAATTAATACACCTTTCGCCGCGTTCTGCGTTTTGGCTGTTGGGGTTTTGAGTGTAAGTTTTGCTATATCTTTTTGTTTTACTAATATTGTATTACATACCGAACACTTTTTACCCTCTGTTTTACCAACTGTTGTCAATGTTGGTTTTACTGCTGGAATTATTACTTCAGTATGTCCTTTTGCTTTGATTACACTACCCTTTACAGTTGTAGTTTTACATACGGAACAATATGTGTCACCTGTATAACCATTTTCTGTACATGTTGCAGCTTTTTTGTTTATTACACTTGTTGTGTGACCTGTTGCTTTAATTGTTTCTTGTGCTACTGTTATTGTACCACATACTGTACATTTCTTTCCATCTGTAAGACCACTCTGAGTACATGTTGCCGCTTTACCGGTTACTGTTACTTCGGTGTGAGCTAATTTTGCAACAGGTTTTGTGTAAGTATAACCACATTCACAAGTAAATGTTTCTACGCCTTCTTCTGTGCAAGTAGGTGCAGTTGTAACTTTACTTGTAGGATTATGTGTTGCAGATAATACCTCTTCGCAAACATCACAAATTGTGTGAGCTTTTTCTGTGCCACCATTTACTGATGTGTGACCATTTTCTTTAACATCTCTTGAATTTCGTGTTAAATCACAATATTTACAATGCTGAGATTCGCTACCCTTCTCAGTACAAGTAGGTTCTACATCTACTGTGTAATTTTCATTGAATGTATGTGTAGAAGAACCATAGTGAATTTTCGCATTTATAACTAAAGCATCACCCAATTCTTTTTGTGAATCTTCTGTACCTTCAAAGAAAATGTATTTTAAATTACTACACTGACTAAAAGCATACATATCAACTGATGTTACACTTTGTGGAATTACAATTTCTGTAAGTTCGCTACAATTTCCAAATGCAACTCTTTCAATAATCTCTAACTCATCGCCTAATTTAACATTTTTAAGCGAACTACACTGTGCAAATGCCTCCTCAGAAATCTTTGTTGCATCTACTTCAATAGTTTCAAGATATTCACAATAACAAAAAGCTGATTCTCCTATTACATCAGTAGCGATTGATATTTCATTAAGTGCATCACAGTCACAAAAAGCCTCTCTACCTATTTCACCACCTGAGATGGTTACTGTTTTAAGTGAGTTATTCATTTGAAATGCACTATCTGGTATATCAGTATCTTTACAGGTTACTATTTCAAGTGAACTCAAGCCCAAAAATACATCTGAACCAATAGTACATTTGTCAAGGTAAACCTCTGTAACACTTTTACAACCCTCAAAAGCACTACTACCTATCTCGACATTACTTAAATCTATTTTTTTTAGGGTAATACAGTCTCTAAAAGCTTGTCTACCAATAATTTCTACCCCTGAAATATTAAGAGTTGAAAGTGCAGCACAGGCACCAAAAGCCATTTCACCTATTTCACCACCTGAAATGGTTACTGTTTTAAGTGATTTATTCCCGTAAAATTCATAATCTGGTATATCAGTATCTTTACAGGTTACTATTTCAAGTGAACTCAAGCCCAAAAATACATCTGAACCAATAGTACATTTGTCAAGGTAAACCTCTGTAACACTTTTACAACCCTCAAAAGCACTACTACCTATCTCGACATTACTTAAATCTATTTTTGTAAGGGATTCACAATCATAAAAAGCATAATCACCAATTGTTGTTACACTCTCTGGAATTGTAACTGATGTAAGGGATTCACAATCATAAAAAGCATAATCACCAATTGCTGTTACACTCTCTGGAATTGTAACTGATGTAAGTGCATCACAATCATAAAAAGCATAATCACCAATTGCTGTTACACTATCAGGAATTATAACTGTTGTAAGCTCAGTACAAGATTCAAAAGCCCACATACCAATTTCTGTTACAGGCTTACCATCATAAATCGCAGGGATATTGAGTGCACCTGAGATTTCCTTGTCACATAAAGTTACAGAATAACTTTCGCCATCATCATTCAGAGCGAATGTTAATTTATAAATCTGCGCGCTTTCTGCTTCAGTATAACCATTGAAAACACACATTATATTGTTAGCTTTTGCGTAAGTGTGAACAATTGAACCGAGTTCAGTTTTTAAAGTTACATTTTCGCATCCCGAAAAAGCAGATTCACCAATTGTTGTTACACTCTCTGGAATTGCAATTTCTTTAAGTGAACTACAATCGCTAAAAGCATAACTACCAATTGTTTCTACAGCTTTACCGATTGTTAAAGATTCAAGGTTCACACAATTATCGAAAGCAGAATCACCTATAGTTTTTACACCATTACCGATTATTGCAGTTCCGAGTAATGTGCACCTATCAAAAGCATTTGCACCAATTGTTGTTACACTCTCTGGAATTACAATTTCTTTAAGTGAACTACAATCTTTAAAAGCATAAGCACCAATTGTTTGTACACTATCAGGTATTTCTATTGTTTCGAGTAATGTGCAGTTACTAAAAGTACCATCATCAATTTTCTCTATACTTTCACCAATTGTTACTGATTTAAGATTCTCACAATCAGCAAAAGCATTCCTTCCTATAGTTGTTACGCTATCTGGGATTGTTATTGATGAAAGAGTGGTGCAATAAGCAAAAGCACCTTCTCCAATTGTTTTTACACCTTTTTCTATTGTTGCAGTCTGAAGGCTGGTACAATTTGAAAAAGCCTTATCTCCAATTGTTGTTACACTCTCTGGAATTACTATTGATGAAAGAGTTTCACAATAAGCAAAAGCATTTTCACCAATTGTTGTTACACTCTCTGGGATTGTTATTGATGAAAGAGATGTACAATACTCAAAAGTATGTGCACCAATTTCTGTTACATTCCCCAGAATTTCTAATGAGTTAAGATTACAACAGTTTGCAAAAGTTTTTTCACCAATTGTTGTTACACTCTCTGGGATAATTACTGATGTAAGTTCTAAGCAACCTGAAAAAGCATCATCACCAATTGTTGTTACACCATTTTCAATGTTAATTTGGGTTATTGACGATTTATAATTTTCCCAAGGGGTATTGCCAGCACTATAACCTGCCATAGCACCTGTGCCTGTAATTGTCAAAGTAGCTGTATTTTCGTCAAAGAACCACACAACCTTGTCTTTAGTTGCATCAGCACCACAGTAATTGAAACCACAAGTTGTGCAAACATCATTTTCTATTGTATTATGGGTACACTGCCACTGGACTGAGAGGGTGCAATTGACCACAGGAGCGGTCATATCTGCATCCTGTTCACCATTTTTCAGACCAGTGCAGATGTAACCTTCACGGATAAAGATCTTATTCAAATCGTTGAAATTACTGGGCACACCGTAAGCCAGCGGCATGGTAATCGTGTCATCTTTAATATTTAGACCTCCAGCAGCTAACTTCGCCTTGAGGCTCGATTCCAAATCGCCACCATTCAGAACGAAGATGACCTTCGCATTGATCTGGTAGGTAATTTCAATGTTGCCAGTAACCTTTTCGCCATTGACTGTCAGTGTAACAGTCTGCAAATTGTAGGTATAGTCTGTGTCCTTGACCAGTTCCTTACCGTTGACAACGACCTTGATCACATCGGTGTACCAGCCGCCCTGTAAGCCCTCGGGCATCAGGATCCTGGTGGTGTAGGTCTGACCATGGGTTGCAGGTTCCGTATTCGTCAATCTGACCGCACCACCATTTGAACCAGTTTCTTTGCAGGTAATGCCATAAGTCTCCCGCTCTCCGCAAGTGCACTGGTGGGCATCGTTTTCAAAATCATGGGGCTCGGTGATGACCTTGCCACAGACGGAGCAGGTAAAGCTATGAGTGTCGTCATCGTTAGGAACAGGAGTGCTTGGCGTGCCACCGGTGTGTGCACAGGTTTCGCCGCAACCACTTCTTGCACAGATGCCGTCTTTGTTTGACCAATCGTGGTCAGTTGCAGGAACTACTTCCTGCACTACTGTTTTATCATCACAACGAGTACAATGCTTACCTTCTGTAAGACCTGTTTTTGTACAGGTTGCTTCTACTGCTTCGTCAATAACAATATTGTGATATTTTTCAAGTACAATCTCATCAAATGCATAAGGAGGGTTTTCTGTATCCCAATTACAAGGTACCTTTACAGTAGTAAGAGACGTGCAATCGTAAAAAGCATTTGCCTCTATTACAATTTCACTACTAAGAATTGTTACTGTTTCAAGTGCAGTACAACCGTAAAATGCCTCCATACCAATTGTTGTCACACTGTCTGGGATTACTAATGATTCAAGTGAAGTATTTCCACTAAAAGCTCCGGTAGCAATTTCGGTTACAGTAGTTGGTATTTCATAGTTACCTTTTTTGCCAGCAGGGTAGCAAAGCAATTCAGTTTTGCTTGAATTAAAAAGAACGCCGTCTTCACTTGAGTATTCAGTATTTGCACCATCTACATTTATTGATATAAGTTTAGCACAACCATCAAAAGCATATCTACCGATTGTTGTTACATTCTTTGGAATTGTTACTGATGTAAGAGATGTGCAACAATCAAAAGCACTTCTACCAATTGATGTTACACTTTCTGGAATAGTTACTGATTTAAGTGCAGTGCAAAAATAAAAAGTACAATAATCAATTGTTGTTACACTTTCTGGAATCATTACTGATGTAAGTGCAGTGCAAGTATTAAAAGCAGACCTACCAATTGCTGTTACACTGTCTGGGATTTCTATTGTTGTAAGGGAAGTGCAATCATTAAAAGCACTACTACCAATTGTTGTTATACTATCAGGAATTGTTACTGATGCAAGTTCAGAGCAACCTTTAAAAGCATCTTCACCAATTGTTGTTACAGGCTTACCATTGTAAGTCGCAGGGATATTGAGTGCACCTGAGATGTGTGCATCACAGAAAGTTACAGAATAACTTTCACTATCTGCATTAAGAGTAAAGAGTAATTTTTCAATCTGATCAGTTTCCTCTTTTGTAATACATCCATTGAAAATATATGGTATACTATTTGTTGTTGCGTAATTATGAGCATAAGAACCAGGCTCAACTATTAAATTTATATCTTCGCAACCCTCAAAAGCAGAAGCACTAATTGTTGTTACACTCACAGGTATTGTTACTGTAAAAGATTCTTCATGGGATGCAAAGGCAAAATCTGCAATTTCAGTTACACCAGAAGGTACTTCGTAGTCACCTTTTTTACCTGCAGGGTAACAAATCAATTTTGTTTTGTCTGCATTAAAAAGAACACCGTCTTCACTTGAGTATGTAGTATTACCTTCATCTACATTTATTTCAGTAAGTCTGGTGCAATTGCAAAATGCACCCTCACCAATTACTGTTACATTCTGAGGAATAGTGATCGTCATAAGCATTGTGCAGGAGTTAAAAGCATGTTCACCAATTGTTTCTACACTCTCTGGAATTGTTATTTCTTCAAGTGCGATACATTCTTTAAAAACATCATCTCCGATTGATGTTACACCCTCAGAAATTCTTACATTACTAAGCGATTCACAGCCAGTAAAAGCGTCAGCTCCGATTGTTTTTACACTACCCGGGATTATTACTGCTGTAAGAGATACACATCCGCAAAAAGTACCATTACCAATTGAGGTAACGCCATCCTTTATATCAATACCTCTTATAGATTCACGATAAGCTTCCCAGGGTGCTTCCCCGATTGTATAACCAGCTAAATCACCTTTACCTGTAATTGTTAAAATTGATAATGTTTCATCATTTTCATCACCAGGAGCATAATCAGTAGCATCACAGAACCACACAACCTTGTCGTTTTTAGTATTACCACAATGCTTACCACCGCAAGTCACACAAACACCGTCAGTTATAGTTTCGTGAGCACAAGCATTTTCGCAATTTACAACAGTACATTTACCATTTTCGTAGGTGTGAGGTGCAAAGTCTCCGTATTCACCACAAACTGAACATTCTGCTTTTGATATGCAAGTTGCTGTTTTTGTGGTATCGTGGTTATTAGGATTTTTAACCTCCACTGTAGTCCTTGTTTTTTCGTGTTCCGTATAAATATTGCGTATTATGAGCTTCGCAGTTAGCGTGATCCCCTTGCAGTCCGGATTAAGCTCCGTCATAGTAGCGTAGTAGCCCTGTTGGACATCATAAGCGATATTACCAAGCCCCTCAACTAACTGATCGCCATTATATACTTCTATCTGTAGCTGATCCCAAGGCACAAAGTAATGGTCGTCACACTCAACGAAGAATGTCACTGAAAAATCATCATTGACTTTCGTTCCAGTGAACCACGCACCCGGATTTCCGCATATTGTACAGATATTCTCATCGTTGTAGTCGTGGTATTCTATAACAACAGTACCGCAACAGGAATAGGTCACATCATGCTTGGTGCTGTCCTCGGCGTTGGGGGCATAGGTGGGTTCAGCTGTGTGCCCGCCCAACTCTCCGTAGCTTGCGCCACAGTTTTCGCAGACTGCCAGAGTGGTGCAGGTCGCCGTACCACCAGTGTGTGCTTCATTATCCACTTCCACATAACCGCACTCGTTGCAGACCTTATCGTGCGTACCGTCGCCGTTGTCGGTGTAGGTGTAGGTTGCACTATCACCATGCCACGTCTGACCCTCATTTAAGATTGGATAATGGATGCCCTGCTCCCAGAGATCACCCAGCTGACTGGCAATCGTGTTGTTCCTGAGATCTTCCCCGGTTACACTTGTGATCTCTACGTTATCACTCCCGGGTTTCAGATTCGAATCGCTGTGTACAGCCTCAAGACCGTCATCACCGAGGTAATAGCAATTCTTGATTGCA
>CALAEU010000178.1 GCA_937891215.1 uncultured Clostridia bacterium | reverse complement strand
ATATGCGCCAGAGTGCGTTGATAGTATTAATGGCACAGTTGGGAAGTTTTGTACCTGCTAAAAGTGCCAATATCGGCATTGTAGACCGTATTTTTACACGTGTAGGTGCATCCGATGACTTGGCAAGTGGTCAGTCTACCTTTATGGTTGAAATGAATGAAGTGGCCAATATTTTACGCAATGCGACATCTAACAGTTTATTGATATTGGATGAAATCGGTCGAGGAACCTCTACCTTTGATGGCTTAAGTATAGCCTGGGCAGTAATTGAGCATATCAGTAATAAAAAGCTGCTTGGTGCTAAAACCTTATTTGCCACCCATTATCATGAACTTACTGAGCTGGAAGGCAAAATTAATAATGTAAATAACTATTGTATCGCCGTAAAAGAGTGTGGGGATGATATTGTATTCTTACGTAAGATTATAAAGGGCGGTGCAGACAGAAGCTATGGTATACAGGTTGCCAAGCTGGCCGGAGTGCCGGATATGGTCATTAACCGTGCGAAAGAAATTGTAGAACAGCTGACAGACAACGATATTATTGAGAAAGTACAAAGCATCGCCGTGGAGGTAAAGAATGATACAAAGGCCAAGAAACAACCTAAGTACGATGAGGTGGATTTAGCCCAGATGTCTCTTTTTGATACGGTAACAGATGAGGATGTGTTGAAGGAACTGGAAGAGTTGGAGATTTCCACCATGACACCATTAGATGCCATGAATACACTATATCGATTACAGAATAAACTGAAGAATCGCTGGTAAGTAAATTAATATTTAAAAGAGGGGGAACTGAATATGATATGTACATTTTGTGGCGAGGAAATGATTAAGGGGCGTATTGAACCCGGAACATTTTTGGATAATTATATTTTGAAAAAATTGAATTATGATAATGTGATATTTCTTCCTGAAAGCGAAGAAAAGAAAATTGCACCAAAGAATACAGTTCAATTAAAAATAGCACCTCAAGATGCTGATTATTGTCCAAAGTGTGGGAAAGCAACTATTGTTTGCGAGAATATTGGCGATAGTTTTTGGCAGTAATGAATATTGGAGTATAAATTTATGTTACCAACCAGAGAAGAAGCAGAAAAAGAATTACATATAGCGGGTGAACTCAATCCCGGTCCATGGGTGAAGCATTCCATCAATGTAGGCATTGCTGCAAGAAATATTGCCGAAAAAATACCTGGTATGGATCCCGAAAAAGCCTATATTGTAGGCGTTTTACATGATATCGGAAGACGTGTAGGTATTGTAAATATACCCAAGCATGTTTATGAAGGATATAAATTTTGTATGGAAAAAGGATGGGATGAAGCCGCACGAATTTGCATGACGCATTCTTATATACAAATGCAGGAAGAGTTTCAATATGAACCAGCCACAGAAGAAGAGATATCAATCAAAGAGTATATAATGAATTGTGGTGATGCTGATGATTATGACTGTTTGATTCAGTTGTGCGATTCTTTGGCAACTGATTATGGCTTTGTGATTATCGAAAAACGTTTTGTAGATGTTACTCGTAGATATGGTATTATGGAAGGATATGTGAAAGGTTGGAATCGCACCTTTGAAATCAAAGAGAATTTCGAGGAACGTATGGGATGTTCAGTATATGATGTATTGCCTGATATTGGTAGAACCACACTATTGTCACCACCACCATGGAAGCCTCCTGTAAAATAGGAAAAGTATTATATAATAAGTTTGGTTTTGCTGAGATACAGAACGGAATGATACTAAAGTCAATATTATAAATGAAAGGAATCTACATGAGTCAGATACATGTTTTAGACGCAGAAACAATTGATAAAATTGCTGCCGGTGAGGTGGTGGAGCGTCCTGCCAGCGTGGTAAAGGAGCTGGTGGAGAATGCTATTGATGCCGGTGCCACATCTATTACGGTAGAAATCAAGGATGGCGGTATCAGCTTTATGCGTATTACGGACAATGGTTCGGGTATTGCCAAGGACCAGATTCGCACTGCCTTTTTGCGTCATGCCACCAGTAAAATCGAAACTGCTGAGGATCTGAGTCGTATAGCATCTTTGGGGTTCCGTGGTGAAGCTTTGTCCAGTATTTCTGCAGTATCTCAGGTAGAACTGGTAACCAAAACAAAAGATAGTCTTACGGGCACTCGTGTAATAATTGAAGGTGGAGTGGAGAAAGCTTTTGAAGAAGTAGGAGCTCCTGATGGAACCACCTTTCTAATTAGAAATCTGTTCTTTAATACACCTGTGCGTCGTAAATTTTTGAAGCAGCCGGCTACCGAGGGTGGTTATGTGGCAGATTTAATGGAGCATCTGGCTCTTTCCAGACCGGATATTTCTTTCAAATTTATGATGGGAAGTCAGACGAAGTTCTATACCTCCGGTAACGGAGAGCTTAAAGAAGTAATCTATCGTATTTATGGCAAGGATGTGGCCACCAACCTAATACCTATAGACTTTGAAGACAATGGTTTACAGATAAAAGGATATCTGGGAAGTCCTGCCTTAGTTCGTTCCAACAGAAATCATGAAATTTATTTCCTAAATGGACGATTTATACGTAGTTCTGTACTCTCTAAGTCCATCGAAGAAGGTTATAAAGAGTATTTAATGCAGCATAAGTTCCCTTTATGTGTATTACATATGAATGTGGAAGACAAGTCACAGGTGGATGTAAATGTACACCCAGCAAAAACAGAAGTAAGATTTTTTGAGGAAAAGAAAGTTTTTGACGCAGTTTATAGTGCTGCACTCAATGCTTTGACTCAGGATACAAGACCCAAAGCATCTTTTTCTACCGCAAAGGCATTTATGCCAGAATCAATAAAAGGCGAACAGTTGAAAATAACGGAAACAGAAATAAAACAGGCAAAAGTTGGAACAGAATCTGTAAAAATTTCAGAAGAACCAAAAGAACAGAATTTTACAATAGTCGGTAAATCATTTATGAAAGAACAATCATTCTTGGCTCCTGCACCAGAAACTGTTGTAAAAGAAGAACTCAAAACAAAAATTACATTGAATTCAAGAGAAGCAGAAACACTTGATTTTCTTAAAGATGAATATGTAAATAAAAACGAAAAACAACTTAATTTTTCTATAAATAATTTAAGCGTTGCTTCTTCAACGGAAAAACCAGAAACTTCAGAAATTGTGGTTGTAACTGAAAAAACTGTTGAAGAGATAATTACAACTGAAGAAGCAACAAGCATTCCCGATTTCAGAATAGTTGGTGAAGCGTTTAAAACATATATATTTGTAGAACTCGAAAATAAACTTCTTATGATAGATAAACATGCGGCACACGAAAGAATGTTGTTTGAAAAATTCAAAGAACAACAGGAATCTTTCCAACAGATGCTTTTAGTACCTGTTACAGTTTCATTGTCACCCGATGAATATAATGCGGTTCTTGAAAATACAGAACTTTTATATAAAACGGGTTACGAGGTTTCCGATTTCGGTGACAGATGTATTAAAGTGAGTACATGTCCTACTGAACTTGTAAACGAAGATATTTCTGCGATTATAACTGAAATTGCAAGTTATCTTTCTACGAATGCTAAAACGGTAATACCTGAAAAGCTAGATTGGATTTATCATTCAATGGCTTGCAGAGCTGCAATAAAAGCAGGTAACACAACAACAGATATAGAAATTGAAAAATTTGTAAAAGATTTACTTTCAAGAGAAAATATCCGTTACTGTCCACACGGCAGACCTGTTATGGTAGAAATCAGTAAAAGAGAACTTGAAAAACAGTTCAAAAGGATAGTTTAGTTAATGGATAAAATTAAAATAATTGTTATTGTTGGTCCTACAGCTTCTGGAAAAACTTCTCTTGGAATTCATCTTGCAAATAAATTTAACGGCGAAGTAATATCAGGAGATTCAATGCAGATATATGAAGATATGAATATCGCAACTGCAAAACCTACCATCGAAGAAATGCAAGGTGTAAAACACCATTTAATAGGTTTTGTAAATCCCGAAACTGAGTACAGTGTTGCTTCTTTTTGCAGTGATGCAAAAATAGCGGTAGAGGATATTGTTTCAAGAAACAAAATTCCTATATTAGTAGGCGGTACAGGACTTTATATTGATTCATTCATAAATAATACAGAGTTTTTTGATAACGCAAATTCCAAAAAAGTGCGAGAAGAACTTTATAAAGAATTAAACGAATATGGAATAGAAAAACTTTATAACGAATTACTCACAGTAGATAGTGAAGCGGCAAAAAAAATTCACCCTAACAATGAAGTAAGAGTTATAAGAGCTTTAGAAATTTATCGTCTTACTGGTAAAAATTTAACCCAGCAGAATAAATGCTCACACGAAAATGAAAGTCCTTTCGAACCTTTCTATATAGGTATAAGTTATAAAGACAGAGAAAAACTTTATGAAAGAATAAACAGGCGTGTAGATATAATGTATGATACAGGTCTTTTAGAAGAGACCAAAGAGTTTTATAAAAAACACCCGTCACAAACTGCGGTTAATGCAATTGGTTATAAAGAATTAAAACCATATATTGATGGTGAAAAAACTTTAGAAGAGTGTCTTATGCATTTAAAACAATCAACCAGACGATATGCAAAAAGACAACTTACCTGGTTTAACAGAAACGAAAAAATTAAATGGGTTTATCCCGATTTATATGATGATTTGAATAAACTTTTTAATGAAACGGAAACTTTAGTAGAAAAATTTTTGAAAGGAGAATGAAAATATGCGTGACAGACGAGTAAAATTAGTTATAGCAGGACTCGTTGCAGTTTTTTTCCTTTCTTATATTATTACCCAGATGGTTTTAATTTCTAAAGCAGAAATTGAAACACAAATAGCAATAAACGAAACCGTTTATAAAACCATAAATACCAAGTGTTTCGTTGTACGAGATGAAGAATATATAGTGAATTCTGCAAAAGGTACAACAATTTCATTTGCTGGTAACGCACAACGCGTTGCAAAAGGTGATACTGTTTCGATGATTTTCAAAACAGATGAAGATGCAAAAACATATTTGCGAATTTCTGAAATAACTGAAGAACTTGAACATTATAATACTTTGGCAGGTCAGGCAAATATACAAGCGGTAGATGTTCACTCCCTTTCTTCAAAAATTGAAACAAAACTTTCAGATTATCTTGATAGTATTGATAAGGGTGATTTCAGTAAAGCAAGTGAAAATATAAATTCATTCTCTAACTTTATAACAAGTAAACAAATTTCTACTGGTGAAGTTCTTAACTTAACTGAAAAAATAAATGCTCTTACAACAGAATTACAGACGTTACAAGCAAAAAAAACAGCTTACAGTGAAGTAAAAAGTGAAAGAGCCGGTTATTATTTAAAAGGTGCCGATGGTTATGAAACCACAATAGATTTTACTAAAATAAACGATTTGACAACAAAAGATATCGAAAAAGCAATCAACTCAAAGCCTCAGGAAGTTAAAAGTGATGTTGTCGGAAGAACAGTTGGTAGTTTTGACTGGTTTATACTTTGCTCAATAGATACGGATAAAACAATTGATTTGAAAGATAATGCTGATATATTTATAAATTTCCCTTACTCAGGTGTTGAAAAGTTAAAGGGTACAATTTATAAAATAGGTGACCGTTCAGAAAATAAAACACTAGTGATTATTAAGTGTAATCTTATGAATGACGCACTTTCAGATTTCAGAATAGAAGATATTCAGTTAATAACTGAAGAATATACAGGTTATAAAATTAAAAATTCTGCTATAAGAACAGTAGATGGTCAGACAGGTGTTTATGTAGTAAGCGGTAATCTTATAGATTTCAGAAAAGTTCATATTGCTTATAACGATGGTGAGTATTCGATAGTTGATAATCCCGAGGGTGAACGAGGATATATAAGACTTTATGATGAAGTTGTTACTAAGGGGGTTGAGATGTATGATAACAAACTCGTTTGATGATGACAGATGTAAGTCTATATCTGAAAATCTTAAACTCATACGTGAAAAAATTTCTGAGTCAGCAATTAAATCAGGCAGGAATTATGAAGATATAAAACTTATGGCGGTTACAAAAACTGTTCCAGTAGAATATATTAATTATTCTATAGATAATTGCGATATTGATTTGATTGGTGAAAACAAAGTTCAGGAATTCCTTTCGAAAAAAGATAACCTTCATTTAGAAAATATAGAAAAACATCTTATTGGTCATTTGCAGACAAACAAGGTGAAAAAAATAGTTCCTTTAGTAGATATGATTCAATCAGTTGATAGTGTTCATTTAGCAGAAGAAATATCAAAACAGGCAATAAACAATTCAATCACTTTAAATATTCTTCTGGAAGTGAATATAGGCAGCGAAGAAAGCAAAACAGGTTTTGACAAGGTGGCATTTCTTGAGTCTCTCAGTAGAATTTCAGAACTACCGAACCTGAATGTAAAAGGAATTATGACAATTCCACCTATTTGTGACGATGAAAAAGAATTAAAAGAATACTTTATTACAATGTCGCAATATTTCAACGATATTAAAGAAA
>CALAEU010000177.1 GCA_937891215.1 uncultured Clostridia bacterium | reverse complement strand
GCTCACATACGAAAACGCTTATAAAAGCTTGAAATTCGAGAATGATAAAACCATTCTTCACGATGCAAGAGAACACTTAATATCAAAAGGGTTAATAACACCAGAAGAGGTATAAAATGGTACAAGAATTAGTAACTACTGTTGTAGATTTTTTTAAAAATGAAATTCCCCCAGAACTAATTGCTTTTGTGATTTCGCTTTTCCCTGTATTAGAAATACGTGGTGGTATGATTGCTTCACTTCTATTAGAAATTGATTTTATAAAAGCTTTCCTTATTTGCTATATTGGTAATATGATTCCTATTCCATTTATTCTTCTTTTTATAAAAAAGATTTTTGCTTTTATGAAAAAAAACAAGCATTTAGCAAAGATTGTAGAAAAAATGGAAGCTCGTTCAGACAAGAAAAA
Source organism: uncultured Clostridia bacterium (assembly GCA_937891215.1). Next base: position 1,889 of record CALAEU010000177.1, on the reverse strand, counting down.
AGGCACTATGGAAAAATACAAAGAATGGGGGCTTTTAATCTTTGTTGCTGTTCCTTTGCCAGGTACTGGTGGTTGGACTGGTGCTTTGATTGCAGCTCTTATGGATTTGCGCATAAAAAAGTGCTTACCAATTATAGCACTCGGCGTATTTATTGCAGGACTTATAATGTCACTTGTGACATACGGAATATTCTAAAAAACTCGGCATAATGCCGAGTTTTTTAGAATTAAAAGGTGATTTTAAAATGAAAACTTGTTTTATTTTTGGTGCTTTGGAGTGTTCCATCGCTGATTTTAACCCCAAAGAAAATGACTTGATTATTGCGGCGGATGGTGGTTACAGTACCTTAACAAAACTTAACATAAAACCCGATTTAGTTGTTGGTGATTTTGATTCTTTGGGCAGTACCCCTGAAAATGAAAACGTTATAAAACATCCTGTAAAAAAAGATGATACCGACACACTTTTAGCTGTGAAAATCGGGTTAGAAAAAGGTTATAAAAACTTTATAATTTATGGTGCTATTGGTGGCAGATTAGACCATACAGTAGCCAGCATTCAAACTGCAACTTTTGTTGCCGAAAATGGCGGTATTGCTTATATTTACGGTGGCAATTATACTGTTACCACTATAAAAAATTCCAATATAAAATTCAAAGATACTGCAAATGGTTACATTTCAGTTTTTGCCCTTTCTGATATAGCAAAAGGTGTTACAATAAAAGGTCTTTTGTATGAATTAAATGATGCTGAAATCACCCCTTCATTCCCTATTGGGGTGAGTAATGAATTCATTGAGAAAGAGAGTGAAATATCCGTAAAAGATGGTGTTTTAACTATAATTTTTGAAGGTAATATAGATTTAATAAAATAATTTTTATCCCCTTGATAAAATCAAAATTTTATCAAGGGGATAATCAGTTTTATTCTTCTGTTTTATCGTTTGGTTCAATTACATCTTCTGTAACTGAGGGAACAGGATTTTCTGTTACATTAACAGCATCTTCTGTTATTTCTACAACTGTTTCTTCCTCTTTTGTAAGAGCATTTTCAGTTAATTCTTCTGCAACAGTCTCACTCTCGTCTTCTTTATCTTTTTCAGGGTCATAGTTTTCATCCATAAGTTCTAAGAAACGTGCGCCACTGATTTTTTCTTTCTCGATAAGTGTCTCCGCAATAAGAACAAGTTTATCATTGTGTTCTGTTAGAATTTTCTCACACATTGCATAGCACTCTGTAAGAATTCTTTTAACTTCATCATCAATAGTATTAGCATACGCTTCTGAGTAATTCTTTGTATGACTATAATCCATACCCAAGAACACCTCGTCATTATCTTTGCCATAAAGAACAGGGCCAAGTTTTTCACTCATACCATAACGGGTAACCATTGAACGTGCAATATCTGTTGAAGTTGAAATATCCTGTGAAGCACCTGTTGAAATATCACCAAACGTGATTTGCTCTGCAACTCTACCACCCATTGAAGTAACGATTCTATCAATCATTGCAGACTTCAACATATGAGCTCTGTCTTCCTGTTGTCTGTAAAGAGTGTACCCACCTGCCATACCGCGTGGTATAATAGAAATTTCGTAAACTGGTTCACAGTTTTCAAGATAATATGCAGAAACTGCGTGACCTGCTTCGTGGTATGCAGTAATTTTTTTATCTTTTTCTGTAATTCTATGAGATTTCTTTTCTGCACCGACTTCGACTTTAATAGTTGCTTCGTCAATCTCAACCATCGTAATAGCCTTCTTGTTGCGTTTCGCCGCAAGAAGTGCCGCTTCATTAAGAAGATTTTCAAGGTCTGCACCAGTAAAGCCAACTGTTGTTGCCGCAATCTGATGCAAATCAACATCGGGTGCTAATGGCTTATTCTTTG
>CALAEU010000176.1 GCA_937891215.1 uncultured Clostridia bacterium | reverse complement strand
TTCTTTCCAATTGGGTCAGTTAGCAGGTCTTGAAATTCTCAAAATTACAAATGAATTAGAAGATTTAGATGCAAGAATTAAAGAATATAACAAAATTTTAGGTTCTCACGAAAGAGTTCTTTCTATTGTCAAAGAAGAAATTACAGTCATTCGTGATAAATTCGGTGATGACAGAAGAACTGCTATTGAAAATGTCAGCGGTGAGGTTGATATTGAAGACCTTATTCCTGAAGAAACCTGTATGTATACTTATACAACTATGGGTTATATCAAGCGTCAGCCTGTTGATTTGTTTGCAACTCAGAACAGAGGTGGCAGAGGCGTTAAGGGTATGACACGCCGTGAAGATGACGTCGCAGAAACAATGTTTATTGCTTCATCTCACGATTACGTAATGTTCTTAACTACTAAAGGCAGAGCTTTTCGTCTTAAAGGTTACGAAATTCCTGAAGGCAGTAAAAACAGTAAGGGTATGAACATTGTTAACTTGCTTCCACTTGAAAATGGTGAGAAAATTTCTGCAATGCTCAGTGTTCCTTCTGATGATGAAGGTAAATTCCTTTGTATGTTCACAAAGAAAGGTCTTATTAAGAGAACTGCTTTAAATCTTTACAAAAATATCCGTAAAAATGGTCTTAATGCAATTTCTCTCAGAGAAGACGATGAATTAGCATTTGTAAAGATAACATCAGGTAATGATGAATTACTTCTTGCTACTAAAAAAGGTATGTGTATTCATATTAACGAAACAAATGCACGACCACTTGGAAGAACTGCAACAGGTGTTAAAGCTATCACCTTAAAAGAGGGTGACGAATTAGCCGGTGTTGCTGTTCTTCACGAAGGCGGTAAGGTTCTTACAGTCAGTGAAACAGGCTACGGCAGAAGAAGTGAAATTTCAGATTATCGTTTACAGTCTCGTGGCGGTAAAGGTCTTAAAAACTACCATGTTGAAAAATATGGTGATGTTACTGCAGTAAGTATTGTTGACGATGATGAAGATATCATTCTTATTTCACAGGATGGTATTATTATAAGAATTCCTGCAGATGCAGTCAGAGTTTGTGCACGTCCTTCAAAAGGTGTTAAAGTAATGAAAGTAACTGGTGAAGACAAGGTAGTTACTCTTTCAACTACTGAACACGATGAAGAAGAAGTAAACGGTGACGTTGAAGATGACGGTAGTGCAGAAGAAGGTGCTGGTGATACTTCAGGTGATAATGAAGATGAAGGAACACCAGATGATGAGGATGTAACAGAAGAGGCAGACGAAAAAGAAGGAGAATAATAAATGCCTGAGAATAATAACAGAGGAAAAGGTTTAAACGATGATATAGAAGCCTACCTTGATTTATTAGATTCAGAAAGTGGTAATAGAAAAAAAGTTTCTCGTGACTTCAGTAACTTAAATGAAACATTAAGTCGCGAGAAGGTTTCTGATGTCAGATTTATTGATATAGAAGATGAAGAAACAATAAGACGACCACCACAAAGAAAACCCTTAAATAATATAAATAGTCCGGGTCAAAAGGTAAATAATGCAGTACAAAGAACAAACAATCCAGGTCAGAGAGCAAATCCTCAAAGACCAATTGGAAATTCAGGTAACAAAAAACCTGCTCCACCAAGATATAAAGAAAATGGTAAATTTGTTGATGCAGAAGAAAGAAAAAAACAGACAAGTAACCCTGTTTTAAAGTGGTTTTATAATTTACCTAAAAAAAGACAGAGACTCTTAAAAGTACTTTCAGTATTTCTTGTATTTGCTATAATTCTTGGTACTGGTTTAGGAATTTTTATTAACAGTAAGTTTAATATGATGGGTGACCCAGAGCAATATACTGATGTTATTTATGAAGAAGAACAATTCAGTGATATTGATGGCGATGTAAACGCAAGTAACTTTAAAGATGCACTTAAAAACTGGGCAACAACAGGAAATGACCAGAAAATGTCCAGTAAAAATGTTGTTAATGTTCTTCTTATAGGTGCAGACAGTCGTCAGGGAACAAACACTGGTAATACAGATGTTATGATGCTCGTTTCTCTTAATAAAAAAACAAAGCAGATAAAATTAGTTTCATTTATGAGAGACAGTTACCTTTATATTGAAGGTAAAAATAACTCATATTGTGCAAAATTAAATGCTGCTTTCTCTATGGGTGGTCCTGAAACACTTCTTAATACACTTGAAAATAACTATAAAATAGAAATTGACGATTTTGTTATGGTAAACTTTGAGTCATTCAAGGCAATTATTGAAGCAATGGGTGGAATAACTGTTGATGTGCAGAAATACGAAGCAAACTATGCAAATAATCGTTATAAATTATCAATGCCTTATGGTGATGATGTAACTTTAGACGGTGAAGAAGCACTTGCTTTTTGTAGAATAAGAGGTTGCGATGCTGACGGTGATGTAAGTCGTACACGCAGACAGCGTCAGGTTATTAATGCAATGATAAACAGAGTTACAAATGCATCTGTTTCTGACCTTAATAAATATCTTAATGCATTACTTCCATATATTTATACTGGTTTCAGCAAGAGTGAAATTTTGTCATTAGGTATGAAAGCTATTACAAATGGCTGGGCATTTTATGAGAGAAGTGAACTCCAGATTCCAACTCCAGAAACAAGAACAAGTGGTAGTATGGGTTCCTGGATTTGGGTAGTTGACTATCAATTAGCAGCACAGACATTGCAGAATGAACTTTATGGAGAAAGTAATATTGTTCTTGAAGAAGGTAGAACAACTTTAATTGATATTTATAAAGGTACAAGTGGTTCAGGTTCTTCAGATGGTGGTGGCAGTTCAGTTATTGAAGATGATAATTCAGGTAACAATGAAACAACTGTTCCCGAAACAACTGAAGAAAATACAGTAGAAT
>CALAEU010000175.1 GCA_937891215.1 uncultured Clostridia bacterium | reverse complement strand
TGTTAAAGCCGGCGATATCATCGTTGCAGGTACAGCCGTTGGCCGTGTTCGTGTTATGACTGACGATAAGGGCAGACGAGTTGATGAAGCAGGTCCTTCCGTTCCTGTTGAAATCACAGGTCTTGCAGAAGTTCCTACAGGCGGTGACCAGTTCGACTGTGTATCCGACGAAAAATTGGCAAGAGAACTTGTTGAACAAAGAAAACAACACAACAAAGAAGAACAATTCAAATCATTCCAGAAAGTTACACTTGATACTCTCTTTGATTCAATCAATGTTGGTGAACTCAAAGACCTTAATGTTATTGTTAAGGCAGACGTACAAGGTTCAGTAGAAGCAGTTCGTCAGAGTCTTGAAAAACTTTCAAATGAAGAAGTTCGTGTAAGAGTTATTCACGGCGGTGTTGGTGCAGTTAACGAATCAGACGTTATGCTTGCTAACGCATCAAATGCTATTATTGTTGGTTTCAATGTTCGTCCTGATGCAGTTGCAGTTGCAAACGCAGAGCGTGATGGCGTTGAAATGAGAATGTACAGAGTTATCTACGATTGTATTGAAGAAATTGAAGCAGCTATCAAGGGTATGCTTGCACCTAAATACAGAGATGTTGAAATGGGTAAAGCAGAAGTAAGAAGCGTGTTCAAACTTTCATCATCTGGTATGATTGCTGGTTCTTACGTTATTGATGGTAAAATCACAAGAAACTCAAAAATCCGTGTTGTTCGTGATGGTATTGTTATTTCTGAAGACGAAATTGCATCTTTAAGGAGATTTAAAGATGACGTTAAAGAAGTTGCAACAGGTTACGAATGCGGTATCGGACTTGAAAGATTCAACGATATTAAAGAAGGCGACATTTTAGAAGCGTATATCGTTGAAGAATACAAAGACTAATAACAAAATATTCTCTTTCATGAAAGGAGAGAATTAACTAATGGGCACATATAAACAAGACCGTGCGGCAGAGGATATAAAAAGAGAACTCGCCGCAGTTATAAGAGAACTCAAAGACCCAAGAATTGCAGAGCATCTTATAAGTGTTTCAAGAGCAGAGGTTACAGCGGACCTTTCTTATGTAAAGGTTTATGTCAGTGCTATTGAAGGTATTGATGTTGCAAAACAAGCTGTAAAAGCACTTACTAATGCTTCGGGACTTGTCCGTAGAGAAGTCGGAAAAAGATTACGCTTGAGAAAAGCACCAGAACTTAAATTTATTGCCGATGACTCTATTGAGTATGGTATGAGTATCGCAAAAAGGTTGGAAGAATTAGTGGACGATTCATCAGAAGATGACGAATGATTCTTATCCGAAAGGAAGTCAGATATGGTTATTGACATAAAACAATGTGTAGAACTTTTAAAAGAAAATGATAATTTTCTTGTTTTATCACACGAGCATCCCGATGGTGATACATTGGGCAGTGCGTTTGCGTTGATGGCTGCACTTAAAAAAATGGGCAAAAAAAGAGCGTTTAAATGCTCTGATGAATTGTCAAAAGACTTTTCTTATATGTCAGATAAATTCATTTGTGATGATGTAGGTGAAAAACCTTACATCATCGCAGTGGATGTTGCAGACACACATCTTTTAGGTGATTTGGCAGATGAATATGGTGACAAAATCAATCTTTGCATTGACCACCATATGTCAAACGCATATTTCTCAGAAAAACTTCTTTTAGAAAACAGAGCGGCAGCGTGTGAAATTGTGTTTGAAGTTATTAAAGAACTTAGTGTGGAAATTGACGAGTATATTGCAAATTGTCTTTATACAGGTATTTCTACTGATACTGGTTGTTTTCGCTACCAGAATACAAATTCAAAAACATTCAGAGCAGTTGCAGAGCTTGTTGAAATCGGTGTAAATACAAAAATGATAAACAAGCTTATGTTTGAAACAAAAACAAAAAGTTTTCTTGAACTTGATTTATTAGCAAGAAAAACACTCGAATATCATTTTGATGATAAATGTGCAATAATCACAATTACTCAGAAAATGTATGAAGAAAGTGGCTCAAACGAGCACGAGTGTTACCCTATAACTGCATTACCACGCCAGATTGAGGGTGTTTTAGTAGGTGCAGTTATAAAAGAAAAACAAAATGGTGCTTTCGGTATTTCAGTCAGAACTGAGGGCGATATTGATGCTTCGTCAATTTGTGCTGAACTCGGTGGCGGTGGCCACGCAGGTGCTGCAGGTTGCGAAGTAAAAGCAGATTACGAAACTGCAAAGAAAAAGATTTTAGAGGCAATTGCTTCTAAATTAGGTTATTGATATGACAGGTATAATTCCTTTAAAAAAGAGTGGAAATATGACCTCTTTTTTAGCTGTAAAGCGTGTACGCGGTATTATAGGTGAAAAAAAGTGTGGTCATACAGGTACATTAGACCCTATGGCAACAGGTGTTTTGCCTGTTGCTTTAGGTGGTGCTACAAGATTTATAGAACTTTTACCAACTCACATAAAAGCGTATAAAGCAACTTTTAAATTAGGTGTTAAGACAGATACACTTGATATATGGGGTGAAGTTACAGAAGAAAGTAAAAAAACTGCCTCTATGGAACAAGTTCTTGAAATTTTACCACAATTTACGGGCAAAATAAGACAAGTTCCACCTATGTATTCTGCTCTTAAAAAAGATGGTGTAAGACTCTATGAATTAGCTCGTCAGGGTATAGAAGTTGAAAGAGAAGAACGAGAGTGCGAAATTTTAAAATTAGAAATTTCACAGATTTCAGAAAATGAATTTTCTCTTTTTACAGAATGTTCAGCGGGTACATATATCCGTTCTTTAATAGGTGATATAGGCGACTGTTTAAATACCGGTGCTACAATGACATCTTTAAACAGAACTTTTGCCTGTGGAATAAATGAAGAAGAGTGTATTACTTTAGAAGAATTAGAAAATTACAGAGATAATAATGAATTGGAAAAAATTATTATTCCTGTTGATAAAATACTTATGAGTTACCCCAGTGTAACTGTAACAAAAGCACAGGGCGTTCGCTTTAAAAATGGCGGTGAACTTTTAAAAGGTCGTATTAAAGGTGAAGTACCCCAAGGACTTGTAAGAGTTTACTGTGAAAATGAGTTTTTAGGGCTCGGCGAGTCATTGCCCGAAAGCGAAGACCTTACGGTTAAAAGGGTGTATGTAGAAAGATAATATCTATTCAGGAGATATTTATGGTAAAAAATAATGGAGGGTTAGCGGTTGCACTTGGTACATTTGATGGCTTCCATTCGGGTCATAAAATGGTAATTGACAAAACAAAATTGTCAAATGGGAAAAGTGCGGTGCTTTTATTTGACGAGCATCCACAAAAGGTGCTTTCTCATAAGTCACCAGGTGAACTTATAACCAGAAGCGAGAGAGAAAAATTACTTAAGAAATGGCAAGTAGAACCAATAACAATAAGTTTTTCTGAGATTATGTCTCTTTCGTATGAAGAATTTTTTTATAAAATATTGTTAGAAAAAGTTGGTGCAACAGCACTTTCCTGTGGTTTTAATTACAGATTTGGGGCAAAAGCCGGAGGTAACGCTGAAATTTTAAAAGCTTTGTGTCAGAAAGAAAATATAAAACTTTTTGTAAGTGAAGCAGTAGAATTTGAGGGTGAACCAGTTTCTTCAACAAGAATAAGAAATTTAATAAAACAAGGTAATATTGAGTCTGCAAACGCTATGTTGGGCAGAGAATTCTCCTACGACTTTTTAGTAGTTCATGGTGATGCCCGTGGCAGAACAATAGACTCACCTACAATAAATCAGTTCTTTACTGAAGATTTTATTGTTCCGCAATATGGTGTTTACGCGTCATATTCGGTAATTGATGGTAAAAAATATCCGTCAGTTACCAATGTTGGGGTAAGACCTACTATTGAGGGGTATTCAAAAGAACGAAGCGAGACAAACATTGTTGGTTTTGACGGAGATTTGTACGACAAAAATATAAGTGTTCATCTTCTTAAAAAAATTCGTGAAGAGATGAAGTTCAATAATCTTGATGAATTAAGAAATCAAATTGCAAAAGACAGAGAAACATCTAAAATTATTTCAAAAGAAAAAGGAGTAATTTTATGAGTGACAGAAAAATTATAATTTCGCCCTCTATTCTTGCGGCAGATTATGGCAATTTAGAAAGCGAAATTAAAAAGGTAGTTAATGCTGGTGCCGAGTACATTCATATTGATGTGATGGATGGGCATTTTGTGCCTAATATTTCAATAGGTGTGCCGGTTGTACAGTCTATAAGACGCGTTACAGATGCAATTTTTGATTGTCACCTTATGATTAGTAATCCTATTGATTACATTGATGCGTTTATTAAAGCTGGGGCAGATTTAATATCTTTCCATGTCGAAAGTAATAGTGATATTTCTGATACAATCAAAAAAATAACAAGTGCCGGTAAAAAAGCGGCACTCGTTGTAAAACCAGGTACACCAATAAATATTGTTTTTCCTTATCTTAAAGATATTTCCATGGTGCTTATTATGACTGTTGAGCCAGGTTTTGGTGGTCAGAGTTTTATTATGGATATGCTTCCTAAAATCACAGAATTAAGACAGGAAATTGAAAGACAAGGTTTACAGGTTGATATTCAGGTAGATGGTGGTGTAGATAACGAAACTGCTATGCTTTGTAAAAATGCAGGTGCAAATGTTTTAGTAGCAGGTAGTTACATATTCAAGTCATCTGATATCAAAAAAGCAATAGATGTTCTTAAAAACTGATTTTTTCACCATATTCAAGAACGCGGTTTAAAAATTCGACTTCACCAAAATAAGTTTCTCCAAAATCACTTAATATGTAAGCGATTTTTTCAGAACCTGTTATTCTGGGGTAAATAACGAAGTAAAAATTTTTATTGTAAGAGAAAATCTCGGAATTCCTGTATGAATCAGAAGACTCTTTTAAAATTTCAATTGCATCTAAAAATGCGTTCTGGTCGAGTGCTTTAAAAAGAATCGGTTCTGCTTCTTTTTTCATTATAAGTTTTTTCTTCGATTTGTAATCGGTGACGGGCATTGTAGTAAAACACATAATGCAACCACCGTCATCGCTTGGCGTAACTTCAATTAAAATTCGTCCGTCTGTGTCAATGGATTTTCCAAGAGAGCGTTTTGCCTCGTCTAAAATAGTCCATATTACACGGCGT
>CALAEU010000174.1 GCA_937891215.1 uncultured Clostridia bacterium | reverse complement strand
AAAAGTTTAGTTTATAATAAATAAAAATTTTACTAACTTTAAAATAAATGATATAATCTAATTACTTTGAGGTGTACTATGGAAAAACATGAGGAGATAGAACGCAGTATTATTAAAAAATATCGTAAAGAGATATGGAGTAAGTTCATTAAAGCAGTTTCGGAATATAAACTTATAAATACAAATGATAAAATAATGGTTTGTATTAGTGGCGGAAAAGATTCGTTTTTGCTTGCAAAATGTATTCAAGAATTAGTTAAACATGGTAAATATCCTTTTGAAGCTCGCTATGTTGTTATGGACCCCGGATATAATTCTGTAAATAGAAAAAAAATAATTGACATGGCTAAATTTTTAAATATTGATATAGAAATATTTGAAAGTGATATCTTTAATGTAGTTAATAAAGAATGCCCACTTAATCCTTGTTATTTATGTGCAAGAATGAGAAGAGGTTTTTTGTATAGTAAAGCAAAGGAACTTGGCTGTAATAAAATAGCCTTAGGTCATCATTTTAACGATGTTATTGAAACCACTCTTTTATCGATGTTTTATGGATCTGAAATAAAGACAATGATGCCAAAACTTCATAGTGATAATTTTGAGGGAATGGAATTAATAAGACCACTTTATTTAGTAAATGAAGAAGATATTATTTCCTTTTGTAAAGGTAATAATTTAGAGTTTATAAATTGTGCTTGTAAATATCTAGATGATGTAGAAAAAATCTTAAATGAAAACGGCATAAAGCCATATGCAATGCTTATGGGAATGAACCATGCAGCAAGAGTTGTGGTAAATGATTTTGCTCCAACGAACCCATATCCTTCAGGAATAGCCATTACATTACCGAGAAATAATAGCTTAAAGGAGTATTTTAATGAATAACTACGCAATAATCTTAGCTGCAGGAATAGGAAGCAGATTATATCCTATTACTCAAGAAATGCCTAAATCATTAGTTAAAGTTAATGGTAGAGAAATATTAGATTACCAAATACAGGGTTATGTAAAATCAGGAATTAAAGAAGAAAATATTTTTATCGTTACAGGCTATAAACATGAGATGATTGCTGAATATCTGCAAAATAATTATCCCAAAGTTAAAGAAATATACAGTCCTGACTATTTATCTACTAACAATATGTATTCTCTTTATTTAGGCTTAAACAGCATAAGTAAAATCGGTTTTGATAAATTAGATTTCCTGTTTATTAACAATGCTGACTGTCTTTATGATGAAGCCTTGATGTATGAATTTGTAAATTCAGAATATAAAAATGCGATAGCTTGTGATGTCGGTACTTATATAGAAGAATCAATGAAAGTGGTCATAAAAGATGATAATTCTTTGATTAATATAGCCAAAACGATTACCGCTGATGAAGGGTATGGGGTTTCAGTTGATTTATATAAATATTCATCAAAAACAGTTTCTCGTTTATTTGAAATTGTAAAGGATTTCATAGAAATAAAAAAAGATTTGAAAAGTAAATATAGTGCTTTTAAATTTTCTTTTATAATAGCATATGTTGCTCTTGCAGTTTTAATAATTTCTATGCTTTTTGTTTGAGTTTCGTAGGAGATAAATATGAAATATTGTTCTCATTGTGGAAAAGAATTATTAGATGAAGCTGTAATTTGTCCGGGTTGTGGTTGTCCTGCTCAAGCAAATTATTTCCAACAAAATAATATGAATTCACATCAAATCAATAATGCCAATTCTTATGTTGATATATCAATACTGTTAAATACTTTATCACAAAGGGTTAACACGAATGGCATAATTTGGCTAATTATAGGAATACTTCAAATTTTAGGTGGCATTTTTATTAATTGGCTTTTACTTATTGTCGGTGTTCTAAATATCGTTTCGTCAATTCAGGATATGAATTACAGCAAAACATTGCTCGAAAATCCAAAAGGGCTTGTATCTAAATTTGAGCCATTAACAGGTCCAATAATAACATTGGTTTATAATGTTGTTATTGGTGGAGTTATAGGTGTGGTTGGTTCTATTTACTATTTTGTAGCTATAAGAAGCTATGTAATGGAAAATAAAGTGATTTTTCAAAGTTTGGATGTAAGTTCGAATTAAAAATTAGAAATGTCTGAATGATTCAGTTTAACGGAATTGTTCAGACATTTTTATTTATTTAATTCACTTCTTATTTACAAAATAACTCTTTACTTTTTTTGCTATGTATAGTAAAATGTAATGTGGAATATTTAGGTGCATTTGTTATATAAAAACAAGTGCAAAAAGGAGTTGTATTTATGGACTTAAAGTACAAAAGAGTGCTTCTCAAATTAAGTGGTGAAGTGCTTTCTGGTGACAAAGGTCACGGCTTCGATTTTAATGTTATGAACAATATCTGCAGTGCAATAAAAACTGTAGTAGATGCAGGTGCAGAGGTTGGTATTGTTGTTGGTGGCGGTAACTTCTGGCGTGGTCGTTCAAGTGGCGATATGGACAGAACTCGTGCTGACAGCATAGGTATGCTTGCTACTGTTATGAATTCTTTAGCATTACAAGAAACATTTTTACAGTTAGGCATTGATGCCCGTGTTCAATCTGCAGTTCAGATTACCGGTGTTGTTGAAACATTTAATAAAGACAGTGCTGTAAGACATTTAGAAAAGGGCAGATTAGTTATCTTTGCAGGCGGTACTGGTAACCCATTCTTTTCAACTGATTCAGGTGCTGCTTTAAGAGCTGCACAAATTGGTGCAGATGTACTCTTAAAAGCAACAAATGTTGATGGTGTTTACGACAAAGACCCTAACAAGTTCAGTGATGCAGTTAAATTTACAGAAATTTCTCATAACGAACTTTTAGAAAGACACCTTGCAGTTATGGATACAGCAGCAGCTGCTATCTGTCAGGAAAACAACATTCCTATTCTTGTGTTTAACCTTAATAATCCTGAAAACATTGGTAAAGCAATGTGCGGTGAAAATACAGGAACAGTTGTTAAATAGAATATTAATTACATAAAATAAATCTACGGAGGCTTTTATTATGGAAACAATTTACGCTAACACAAAAGAAAGAATGGAAAAATCAATTTCTTCATTAAAATATGAATATAATTCAATCAGAGCAGGCCGAGCAAATGCTGCTATTCTTGACAAGGTTTTAGTTGATTATTATGGAACACAGACTCCAATCAACCAAATGGCTGCTATTTCAGTTCCAGAAGCAAGAATTCTTGCAATTCAACCTTGGGATGCTTCTGCTTTAAGTCTTATTGAAAAGGCAATTTTAGCTTCAGATATCGGCATTAACCCATCAAATGATGGTCATGTAATCCGTCTCGTTTTCCCTGCACTTACAGAAGAAAGAAGAAAGCAATTAAGCAAAGATGTTTCAAAAATTGCTGAAGACAGTAAAGTTGCAGTTCGTCAGATTCGTCGTGATTCTATTGAAAAAGTTAAGACTATGAAAAAGAATTCTGAAATCACAGAAGATGACCAGAAAAAAGCAGAAGACAAATTACAGAAAATCACAGATGAATTCGTAAAGAAAATTGATGATATCTGTGCTGCAAAAACTGCGGAAATTCTTGAAATCTGAGTCAGTTATGGAAACTAGAAAATTTGAAGTTTTACCAAGGCACATAGGTTTTATTATGGACGGTAACGGCAGATGGGCTAAAAATCAGGGGCTTAAACGCGGTGAAGGTCATATTGCCGGTGCTAAGGTATTTAAAAAAATAGGTGAGTATTGTGCCGATTTAGGCATTGAGTGCGTAACTTTCTATGCTTTTTCAACTGAAAACTGGTCAAGACCACAAGAAGAAGTTGATGGTCTTATGGACTTGTTCATTGATTATTTAATTGATGGTGATTCTCGACTGGAAGAAAACAAAGAGCGCCAGATGAAGCTTAAATTTATCGGTGAACGCGAAGGTCTTCCACAAGAACTTTTAGAGCTTATTGAAAAAGCCGAAAGAGAAACCAAGGATTATAATAAAATCACAGTTAATATTGCTCTTAATTATGGTGGCAGGGCAGAACTTGTTCACTCAGTTAAGGCTATTGCCCAAAAGATAAAAAATGGTGAAATTACAATAGATGATATTAACGAAGATTTAATTTCACAAAATATCTATACAAGCGGTCAGCCTGACCCTGACATTATTGTAAGACCAAGCGGTGAGTACAGACTTTCAAACTTTTTAACATGGCAGTCAGCTTATTCAGAATTCTGGTTCTCAGATATTTTGTGGCCTGATTTTACAACAGATGATGTAGATGCAGTTTTAGAAGATTACCAGAAGCGTCACAGACGCTTTGGTGGTGTCTGATTTTTAGAAATTACTATATTTTCTATTTTGAGAGTGGGTTTTTAAATGAAACAGAGAATAATTACTGGTTCAATTTGTGCAGTTCTTTTTATAGGTTGTTTATTCTTAATGGATACAATCGTTTTTGCATTAGTCCTTTCACTTATGGCGGCTATTGCAGTTCACGAGGTAGAAAAAGCAGTTAATTTAAAGAATATACCTATAATGGTTTTAAGTCTTGCACTTTCAGTAGCAATACCGGTTTTAGCACATTTTAATATAAGTGTGCCGATTGCTGCGGTTGGTGGCATTTATGTAGTTTTAATATTCATATTTATGCTCCTCCAGTTTGAGAAAACTAAATTTGAAGAAGCGGTTACTGCAATTTTTGCATCAGTAGCTATTCCGTATTCATTCTCATTATTCCTTGTATTTCGCGACATAAACGAGCGTTTTTCATCATATACCAAAATTGATGGTATTTTCCTTATTCTTTTTGCTTGCTTTTGTGCTTGGCTTACCGATATTTTTGCTTATTTTGTCGGTAGTAAATTTGGAAAACATAAGCTTTGCCCTAAAATCAGTCCTAAAAAGAGGGTTGAGGGTGCAATTGGTGGCGTTGTTGGTGCAGTCGCTTTAAATGTAGTTTTACTTTTTGTTTTCAAAAGGTTCTTTTTTGAGAATGAAACAGGATTAAATTATATTTCTGTTATTATAATGAGTGTTTGCCTTTCTGTTATAAGTATGTTTGGCGACCTTGCCGCTTCTACAATTAAAAGAAACTTTGGTATAAAAGATTTTGGTAAGCTTCTTCCAGGTCATGGTGGCATTATGGACAGATGCGATAGTTTATTATTCGTTTTACCTGT
>CALAEU010000173.1 GCA_937891215.1 uncultured Clostridia bacterium | reverse complement strand
TTCTGCCAGTTCATCTAAAATTTCTGTTCCGCTAGCACTTTTATTTCCAATAATTGTACGTCCTGTTCTTCTTGAAAGTTCATCTAATAACTCTTGTGGAAATCCAGTGTCAGTAAATGCCTTAAATGGTGTAGTAATATGAAGCCCCATCATTTCCCAATGTCCTGTCATGGTATCTTTACCGATACTAGCTTCACTCATCTTTGTATAATATCCCATTGGGTTATCTACTGGAGAGATATTTTTTAATTCATGTAAATTTGCCATGCCAAGTTTTTGCAAATTAGGAATATTTAATTTGTCTACACTCTGGGAAATATGTCCCAATGTATCTGTTCCTACATCACCATAATCTGCAGCGTCTGGTAACGCTCCTACTCCAAGTGAATCAATTACCACAACAAAAACTCTATTATATTTTTTTGCTTCCATAGTGCACACCTTTATTTTTCGTTATCTTCTTTAATTAAGTTTCTAAGCGCTTCTACTGCAACCTTAATTGCAATTTCTGTATCATGAACGATAGGATTTTCCATGCCTAATGCATTTCTTTCCTGATTACCAACAACCAAGAAGTTCGAACCGCAACGAACTCTTAAATGGCTAGCAGCAATAAATAATGCAGCTGATTCCATTTCAGACGCTTTACATCCCATACGTTTCCAAGCTTCCCATTTATTTAAAAGTTCATAGCTTACTGGCATTCTTTCTGGCTCATGCTGTCCGTAGAAAGCATCTTTACACTGAACAACACCTGCATGATATGGTACATCTAAAGATTTACAAGCTTTTACTAATGCATTAGTAACATCTAAATCTGCAACAGCTGGATATTCAATTGGTGCATACTCGCGACTAGTTCCTTCCATACGGATAGCACCTGTAGCAACAACTACATCACCACCTTTTACATCAAGATCAATACCACCACAAGTTCCTACACGAATAAAAGTATCTGCTCCACAAAGGGCAAGTTCTTCAATCGCAATACTAGCTGAAGGACCACCAATACCGGTAGAAGTAACACTTACTTTTACCCCATCAATTGTACCTGTATATGTTACATATTCTCTGCTATCTGCTACTAAAACTGGATTATCAAAATGTGCCGCAATTTTTTCACAACGCTTTGGATCTCCCGGCAACAAAACATAACGACCTACATCACCTGGTCTAATCTGTAAATGATACTGTAACCCAACTTCACCTGAATAATTTTGCATAAGTTCATACCTCCTAATATTATATATTTATATATATAACCATCTTATAAAACAGGTTGCTTCGCAAGGACAAAAGTCCCTTTACCTTCACTAAATCTTGCACTTAATTTAAATTCTTTATAAAAACAAAAGGCCTCTGTTCAGAGACCTCTCATTTTAATCTAATTTCTATTTATTTGATAAATATTCATGAATTCCTTTAGCTGCCGCTTTACCAGCACCCATAGCAAGGATAACTGTAGCTGCACCAGTTACTGCATCGCCGCCAGCGTAAACGCCTTCTTTTGAGGTAGCTCCTGTTGCTTCTTCTGCAACGATACATTTCCATTTATTTACATCCAATCCTTCTGTGGTAGATGAAATAAGTGGGTTTGGTGATGTACCAAGTGACATGATGACGGTATCACATTCGATTTCGTATTCTGAACCTGGTACTTCTACTGGACGACGACGACCAGATGCATCTGGTTCGCCAAGCTGTTGCTCAACAACCTCAATACCCTTAACCCATCCATCTTCTCCATGGATAGCAACCGGATTATTAAGAAGCTTAAAGATTACGCCCTCTTCCTCTGCCTCTTCTATTTCGATATCGGCAGCAGGCATTTCGTTGCGTGTTCTTCTGTATACAACATATACTTCCTTTGCGCCGAGACGTACAGCTGTACGACAAGCATCCATGGCTGTGTTACCGCCGCCGCAAACTGCTACTCGCTCACCAACAACCGGTTTCTCACCGAGACCGAGTTTCTCAAGGAAATAGATACCGCCGATAACGCCGTCAGCATCTTCACCTTCGCATCCAACGCCTGTTGATACCCATGCACCGATTCCCAGAAGCACTGCATCAAAGTCTTCTCTTACTGAATCGAATGGAATGTCAACGCCGATCTTAGTATCAGTGATGATTTCAACGCCCATCTTCTGGATAGTCAGGATTTCTTCATCCAGTACTGCCTTAGGAAGTCTGTATTCAGGGATACCATATCTAAGCATACCGCCTGCCTTAGGCATAGCTTCGAAAATAGTAACATCGTGACCCATCTGTCTCAGGAAGTAAGCTGCTGACAGACCCATAGGACCGCCGCCGATGATAGCAACGCTCTTGCCTGTATCTTCTTCACATTCAGGGATGAATACTTCTTCATCCATCAGATCGTGGTCAGCAACGAATCTCTTCAGCCACTGGATAGAAATAGGTTCATCGATGAGTCCTCTTCTGCATTCTTCTTCGCAAGGATGAGGACAAACTCTTCCCAGTGATGCAGGGAGAGGGATCTTATCCTTTACCAGTTCGAGAGCCGCTTCATATTCACCGTTAGCGATGAGGCCGACATAGCCCTGACAATCTGTCTGAGCAGGACATGCCAGTACGCATGGCGGTCTGCAGTCTCCAACGTGGTTTGAAAGGAGCAGTTCAAGATTTGTCTTTCTTGATTCGATTACTCTTTCAGTATTAGTCTTTACTACCATTCCCGGAGCGATCTCTGTAGCACATGCTTTGCAAAGTTTAGGATTTCCTTCAACTTCACACATACATAGTCCGCAGGAACCGTAAATCTTAGTTCTTTCATCATAGCATAGAGTAGGAATGAAAATGTCATTTTCTCTTGCAACTTCAAGAATAGTCTGGCCGGCAACGCCTGTAACTTCTTTACCGTTGATATTAAGTCTGAACTTGTTCATTTTGCTTCCTCCTCCCTCTTATTTCTTGTCTATTGCACCAAACTTACAAGTGTCGAGACACTTACCGCATTTGATACATTTTTCAGGATCGATAACGTGCTTTTCCTTTACGCTGCCTGAGATAGCATCAACAGGACAGTGTCTGGAGCAAAGTGTACATCCCTTACAGTCATCATTGATGCTGTAAGTAACGAGAGCCTTACATGAGCCTGCAGTACACTTCTTGTTATAGATATGATCTTCATATTCATTTCTGAAGTACTTGATAGTTGTCAGTACAGGGTTTGGAGCAGTCTGACCAAGTCCGCACATTGAACCGTCTTTGATCTTCATAGCCAGTTCTTCCAGCAGTTCGATATCTCCGTCTTTGCCCTTGCCTTCAGTGATCCTTTCGAGGATCTCAAGCATTCTCTTAGTACCGATACGGCAGTAGTTACACTTACCGCATGATTCGTCTCTTGTGAAGTTGAGGAAGTATCTTGCCATATCTACCATGCAAGTATCTTCATCCATTACGATCATACCGCCGGAACCTACGATAGCACCTGTCTTATTGATATCTTCGTAAGTAACAGGTGTGTCGATCAGTGATGCAGGGATACATCCGCCTGAAGGTCCGCCCATCTGAACAGCCTTGAACTGCTTATCGTTCTTGATGCCGCCACCGATTCCGAAGATTACTTCCTTAAGAGTTAATCCCATAGGTACTTCTACAAGACCACCCTTCTTAATCTTACCAGCTAGAGCGAATACTTTAGTACCTTTACTCTGAACTGTACCCATAGAACCAAATGCTTCACCACCGTTGAATAAAATCCAAGGAACATTAGCAAATGTTTCTACGTTATTGATGTTAGTTGGTTTCTGCCAGTAACCCTTTGCAGCTGGGAAAGGAGGTTTTAGTCTTGGCATACCTCTTTCGCCTTCTAATGAAGCGATTAATGCAGTTTCTTCGCCGCATACGAATGCGCCTGCACCTGCCTTAATTCTCATTTCAAAATCAAAGCCGCTGCCAAAGATGTTCTTTCCTAAGAAGCCTTTTGCTCTAGCCTGATCCATAGCAATTTCAAGTCTCTTGATTGCTAGAGGATATTCAGCACGGCAATAGATTACGCCTTCGTTAGCGCCCATAGCATAACCAGCAATGATCATACCTTCAATTAATGAATGTGGGTCGCCTTCAAGAACAGATCTGTCCATGAATGCACCTGGGTCACCTTCGTCGGCATTACATACAACATATTTCTGGTCTGCTTTATTAGCAGCAGTAAAGCTCCATTTTCTACCTGTTGGGAAACCACCGCCGCCACGGCCACGAAGACCTGAGTCAATAACTGTCTGAATAACTTCATCAGGCGTCATTTCAGTAAGAGCTTTTGCAAGTGCACGATAACCGTCATAAGCAATGTACTCTGTAATATCCTCAGGATTGATAACACCGCAGTTTCTGAGTGCAACTCTGTGTTGTTTTTTGTAGAAGTTTGTTTCATTCAAAGGTTTAACTGTTTCTTCTGTTACAGTCTCACTGTAAAGAAGTCTTTTAACAATACGACCTTTAAGAAGATGTTCTTCAACGATTTCAGGAATATCCTCAACTTTAACTTCGCTGTAAAAACAACCTTCAGGATAAACAATCATAATTGGGCCTAAAGCACAAAGACCAAAGCAACCAGTTCTTACAACCTGTACTTCATCTTCGAGACCCTTCGCCTTAATATTTTCATTAAGGGCATCTATAAGTTCGCCACTGTGGCTTGAAGTACAACCTGTACCACCACAAACGAGAACGTGGGCACGATACATATCTTTCTTCCTCCTTATTTAGTCACAGCGCCTACTGTGTATTCAATAACAGGCTTACCATTTACAAGATGTTCTGCTACAACTTTCTGTGCTTTTTCAGCAGTCATCTGAACATAAGTAACTTTTTCTTTACCTGGTTCAAAAACTTCAACGATTGGTTCATACTGGCACATACCAATACAACCTGTCTGTGTAACAGAAACGTGTTGAACATTTCTTTTTGCAACTTCATCAACGAGTGCTTTTAAAACAGGACGTGCACCTGCAGCAATACCGCAAGTAGCCATACCAACAACAACTCTGATACCATCGTTACCATCAGAATCACGAGCAGCGAGTTGTGCCTGTGCTTTTTCTTTTATAGCAAGTAACTCTTCAAGAGATTTCATAAAAGTCATCCTTTCAATAATTCGTTATATTGTTCATTTAAATATTGCTCAATCCAACTCATAACCGATGGTTCCGAAAGAGGAACACCGTCAAGAATTTTTTTGATTTCGACAGTTGAAAAAACAAATTCATTGTCATCCAACACGCGTTTATATAAAAATTCTTTATCGTTATTCATTGAAACTATTGTCACAATAGTCGATGCTATATCACCAAGCGGTGTAAAATCAATGCTGTCTGTTTTAAACAGTGCTTCAATTTTTGTGCCAACACCTTTTTTGGAATCAATTTTAAAACTGCCGCCAGTCTGTTCAGCCGCCATTTTAAAAAGCGGAATTCCCATACCAACCTTACGGGTAGTTCTGGTTGTGAAAAACGGGTCAATAACATTTTTCACCTGTTCTTCTGTCATTCCGCATCCATTGTCATAAATTCCGATTAAAAGTGTTTTCTCTTTTGTATTTTCATTTACAACAATTTCTGTAAGCGTAGCACCCGCGACTATTGAATTCTGAGCAATATCAAGAATATTAAGCGAGAGTTCTCTCATCAGTTCATATATTTTGCAAGGATACCTGGTATATCATCTGCAGTAACCTTACCATAAACTTCGCCATTGATTGTGAAAACAGGTGCAAGACCGCAAGCACCGATGCAACGACAAGCTTCAAGTGAGAATTTACCGTCATCTGTACATTCACCTGCACCGATTCCAAGAACTTCACTGATTTTATCTAAAATCTGTTGTGAACCTTTAACATAACAAGCTGTACCAAGACAAACTGAAATGTCATATTCACCTTTTGGTGAAAGTGAGAACTGTGCGTAGAATGTTGCAACACCGTAAACTTTTTCAAGTGGTACGTCCATACCTTCAGCAATCATAACCTGAACTTCTCTTGGCAAATAACCATAAATGCCTTGAGCTTCCTGCATTACGTGCATAAGCTGACTTTTGTCATCTTTGCATTCTGCAATTACTGCGTCAAGTTTTGCTTTTTGCTCAGGTGTACCCTTGAATGGAATACTACTGATTTTCTTGAGCATTAAAACTCCTCCATTTCAAAATTGAAACTATATTAAGTGGTATTTTACCACATACATACTCTATAATTATAACAATTCCAACCTCAAAAGTCCATAGAAAAAAACGACTTTTTTCGCCAAATTGACATTTTTTTAACATTTTTCTGTTTTGCATAAAAATTAGCAAAAAAATTTTGTATCTTTAAACGATATATATATCTTTCAGGTATAAATTTAGAAACTTTTTACAATAGAAAAACACATTATTATATGTTAGAATATATATAATTATAAAATTTATATTGGAGAGCTTTTATATGAAGATTTCTGAAATTCAGACTATACTTAACGCCGAACTTATCTGCGGTGCAGATTTATTAGAAAGCGAAGTGTTCACCGCTTGCGGCAGTGATATGATGAGCGATGTTTTAGCTTTTGTAAAAGAACAGGCTGTTCTTCTTTCAGGTCTTGTAAACCCACAGGTTATAAGAACCGCCGAGATGATGGATATGAAATGCATCGTTTTCGTGCGTGGCAAAAAACCAAGTATGGATATGATTGACCTCGCAACAGAAAGAGATATTGTCCTTTTAAGAAGTGACTTAGAAATGTTTACCGCTTGCGGTCTTCTTTATAAGCATGGTCTTAAAGGAGGCAGCGGAATCTAAATGGAAGCAATAAAACTGCACTATGATGTCAGTGGCAACGATTTCACTTGTGCTGGTGAAGCATCAGGTAAAATTAAACGCGAATTAAAAGGTTTAGGCTTTCCTAACGATATTGTAAGAAATGTCGCAATTGCCGTTTACGAAGGCGAAATAAATATGGTTATCCACGCAGGTGGCGGTGTTATTGATGTTGAAATTACACCGGAGTGTATTTCACTAGATTTAATAGACGAAGGACCAGGTATTCCTGATGTTTCACTCGCTATGAAAGAAGGTTTTTCAACCGCACCTGAAAATGTGCGACAGTTAGGTTTTGGTGCTGGTATGGGTTTACCAAACATCAAAAAGTACACCGATGAAATGGTTATTGACACCGAAGTTGGTGTAGGTACTACAATTCACTTGAAAGTTTATATAAAATAATTAAATTCGGAAGGTTTATTATGGACGCATATTTCCATTCAGTGCGACTTGATAAAGATAAATGTAAAGGCTGTACAAACTGCATTAAGCGTTGTCCTACACAAGCAATTCGTGTTCGTGCAGGTAAAGCCCACATCATAAAAGAACGCTGTATAGATTGTGGCGAATGTATAAGAGTATGCCCACATCATGCAAAATATGCAAGTCGTGACTCGTTATCACAAATAGTAGATTATAAATACAGAATAGCACTCCCCGCTCCTGCTCTTTATGCGCAGTTCAATAATTTAGAAGATGCTACACCTATTTTAAGGGCGTTACCGCTTCTTGGATTTGACACAGTTTTTGAAGTTGCGGCGGCAGCAGAATTAGTTTCAGAAGTTACAAGACGGCTTATGAAAGAAGGAGCTCTTAAAAAACCTGTTATTTCATCAGCATGTCCTGCAATAGTGAGACTTATAAGGGTATGTTTTCCTGACTTACTCGACAATCTTCTTCCTGTAAACCCACCTGTTGAAGAAGCGGCGAGAATTGCAAGAGAAAAAGCAGTTAAAGAAACTGGTTTACGTCCACAGGAGATTGGTGTATTCTTTATTTCTCCTTGTCCTGCAAAAATCACTTCTTTTAAAAACCCTTTAGGTATGGGAAAATCAAATGTTGATGGTGCAGTTGGCATAAATGACATTTATCCTGTCCTTTTGAAGATTATGGAAAAGAGTGACAAATACAATGTTCCGTCCGCAGAACAGACATCAGGCAAAATAGGTATGAGTTGGGCTACAAGTGGTGGCGAAACTTCAGGTATTCTCAATGAAAATTCACTTGCGGCAGACGGAATAGAAAACTGTATAAAAATACTCGAAGAAGTTGAAAACGGAACTCTTGATTCTATTGACTTCATTGAACTTAACGCTTGTCAGGGCGGTTGCGTAGGCGGTTGCCTTACATCTGAAAATCCATTCATAGCAAAATCAAGACTTATGAAAATGAGAAAATACGCGCCTGTTTCCTGTAACACAGTAAGTACAGACGGTATTCCTTCACATTTCTTAAAAGAAAGTGACATAGAACCTTGTGATGATGTTATGAAACTTGCAGACAATGTCTCAGAAGCTATGATGAGAATGAAACGAATGAACGAACTTTTAGAGGTGTTCCCTGGTCTTGATTGTGGTACTTGCGGTGCGCCAACTTGCAGAGCTTTAGCAGAAGATATTGTGCGTGGTTTTGCTAACGAAGATGACTGCGTTTTCAGAATGAAACAAAATCTTGCTCAGATGCAGAACAGCGATGAATTTGAAAGTCTTATTCCTGCACCATTCAGAGAAACGCAAAACAATAATTAAATTTGGTGATTTTATGACAGTTAAAGATTTCAGCGAAAAACTCAATTTAAAATATTTATGTAACGAACAAGAAGCAGAAAATAGAGAAACAAATGGTTGCTACTGCGGGGACCTTTTAAGTTGGGTTATGTCAAGAGCAAAAGAAGATAATATTTGGCTTACAGTTATGGGTAATGTAAACTCAATTGGCGTTGCGGTTTTAACTGATGTCTCTTGTATTGTTCTTACTGAAAATGCACCACTTGATGATAACGCAAAAGAAAAGGCAACTGAAAACGGTGTTATTATTCTTACAACCGAAAAAACATCTTATGAAATTGCTGCGGAGTTTTCAAAATTATAATGAAACTTTACTACGATTTTCACATTCACTCTGGACTCAGCCCTTGCGGTGACAATGAAATGACACCCAACAACATCGTAAATATGGCAAAGCTTTACGATTTGGATGTTATTGCTTTAACTGACCACAACTCGACTTTGAATTGCAAAGCTGTTATGGAAACAGGTAGAGAAATAGGTCTTACTGTAATTCCTGGAATGGAACTCTGCACTTCTGAAGAAGTTCATTTAGTTTGTCTTTTTCCAGATTTAAAAAGTGCAGAAAAATTTGGTAGTTACATACGCTCTACCCTGCCACCTATAAGAAATAAACCAACTGTTTTTGGTGAGCAACTTGTCTTTGACAAAAATGATAATGTGTTAGGTTTTGAGCATACATTACTTATAACCGCATCAACAGTAAGTACTAATGATGCAGTAACGGTTGTTGAAAGTTATGGTGGTATCTGCTTCCCTGCACATATTGACAGAAATTCTTATAGTATTATATCCAACTTAGGCATAATAGATGATTCTTTCGGTTTTAAATTTGCAGAAGTTTTCGACATTGACGCTCTCGAAGACTTAAAATCACAACACCCTTACTTAAACAATTTAGAAATTCTTTCAAGTTCAGATGCCCATTATTTAGAGCATTTAAGACTTAAAGAGAATTTTATAGAAGCAGAAGAAAACTCTATAGAAGCAATTTTTAATTTTTTCAAATCCCCTTGTTAAAAGGAGTTAACTTATGAGTTCAGAACATCTTGCAACTTATAATGCAAACAAACCTATGCGATATGTCGGAAGGCGCGAGACCTTCGCTTATATATTAAACGATATAGGTGCAAGTCTTAATATCAACGATTTCAAAGAGCGATTTATTTACGATGTTGTAAAAATCGACTTTGCTTACCTCGCAATTCAGAATGTTATTGCAACTATCTGGGACACTATAAACGATACTTTTATAGGTGTTACAGTTGACAGAACAAGAACACGATTCGGTAAATTCAAACCTTATGTTCTCTTTGGTGAAATACCTCTTACACTTATTGGTCTTTGTATGTGGTTAATTCCTTTTATGTTCCCTAATACCGCAGCAACACACCTTCCTAAGTGGCTTTTCTATTTTGCTATGAGCATAGTTACAGAAACCGCAGAAACTTTTACTTCAATAGCAAAAACAGGCTTTCTTGCTACAATAACACCTGAACCTTTAGAGCGTTCCAGGTTAATTGCTCTTGCAAACGTTACTTCACACCTGGTTGAAGATTTACCAAAGCAGGTTTTCGGTATTTTATTTGACCTTATAGCAAATAAAAAAATAAATCTGCCTTTGCAAAATCTGTTTTCTGGTTTTGGTATTGCTTGTGCGGTACTCTCAGCATCGTTCACACTTTTCTTTGCAACCACTTCACGAGAACGTGTTTCTCAATCAATTAAACAACCTTCTGTAAAACATTGTCTTAAAGCTGTCGTAACTAATAAACCAATGCTTATTTATGTGCTTTCTGACTTCTTATCCGGTTTCAGTGTAGGCTTGAGCAGAACAAATTTCTATATAGACGTTATCGGTTCTATAACATGGAAAACAATTGTTGGTATTCCTGCTTTCCCTGTTAAATTTATAAGTTATAGTTTCGTTGAACCATTAAGAAGACGATTCGCAACAAAAACACTCTGGATTTTAGAAGATGCATGGACAGATATGTTATGGCTCACCGTCTTCGGTATAGGTTCTATAAACAAAAATTTCAAGAAAAAAGGTATTATATTGCCTGTAATGGCGATTGAAGAAATTTTTGAAATGTGCGTTTACGGATTAAGACGTGTTATACCTGCTGAAATTCAGAACGAAGCACTTGACTACTGTGAATGGAAAAATGGTTATCGTTCTGAAGCTATGATAGGCGTTTCTAAAAGTCTTATTACAAAACTTCAAAGAGCTGTTATGGGTAGCGTAAACAACATTGTAATGAATAAAATCGGTTACATTCAGGGGCAGGAAATCGGTACACAAACCGACAAAACAAAGTGGTGGATTTTTGCACTTGGTACAGGTATCCCGATTATTTCTTCTTGTCTTGGAATTGTTCCAAAATTATTCTATACACTTTCGGGTGAAAAACGTGAAAGAATGTACGCTGACCTTCAGGTACAAAGAGCAGAACTTGCAGAATTCATGAAAAATGCAACACCTGAAGAAATTGAAGAAATGGCAGAAAGACAATTAAACGGTGGTTTCAGCCACTGATACAAATTAGCTGTAAAAAACGTTAAGTTTTTTACAGCTAATTTTATGGGACGAAAAATTTTTATGATTTAAGTTTTTAGATAATTTATAGGGGTTCTTACAGGTATCGGTCCTGTAGGAACCCCTTGATTTATATAGTTTTATGCGGTCTGCGCTTTTTTTACATCCCCTTTTATTATTTACAAGTTATACCTTTTGTATCATAGTAGCTGAAATAAGAACCAGAAAATGCTCTTACAGTGTAGATATACTCTATATCTACCTCTATCGAACTATCAGTAAAACTTATATTATCGTTTCCTGAGACATTAGCAACAGTCACCCAAGAAGTATCTGCCGTTTTCCTGTAAATTCTGTATCCTGTTGCTCCTGATATCTGTTGATACGTAATGACATTACCATCAGCAGTTTTTAATGCACTTAAAAGTTGTGGGGTTTCAAGATACTTTACAGTATTTGATGCTGTATAACTAGAAAGAGCACTACCATTTACTGTACGAATCGTATATCTGTAAGTTACACCCGAAACTACACTTTTATCTATCCACGAAGATTTACTGTACTTTGCTGTACCCATATTTTTCCATGAGGACCATTTACCAGTTGTTTCATTGTATTCAGCACGATAAATTTTATAACCCTTTGATTGTAAAGCCTGTGTCCACTTAACATTCACGCCATTTGCTACATTTGAAATAGTAACTTTAGGTTCTTTCAAATAAAGCACTGTATTAGATGCCTTATATCCACTTTTACAACTTCCGCAAACCGCTCTTACTGTATAGCGATATGTGGTACCACTCTGGACACTCTTATCAACCCAAGAAGATTGACTCGCTTTTATATTACCCATATTTTTCCATGATGACCATTTTTTATTTACAGCATCATAAGTCGAACGATAAACTGTATAACCCAAAGCTGCATTGTTTTTGTTCCACGAAACATTTACACCTGCACTTGCATTTGCGATTTTAACAGTTGGGGTAGAAAGAATTGCACCCGACCAACCAGTAGTGTTGTAAAGAGATGCTACTTTACCTTTGTATGCTCTGATAGTATAGGTATACTTAACATTTGCTTTAACACTTTTATCCATATACGATGTGCTTGTAACACTCGCAATCCTCGTCCAGTTTGCACTATTATTGGCTTTTCGGTAAATTATATATCCAGTTGCACCACTAACCTTGCTCCAGCTGATTTTAATTGCATTTGCACTATTAAGAACACTAGCACCTGTTGGTGTACCCGGAGTAAACTGGCGTTTCCAACCACTTGAATAATATGTTGAAGCCTTACCCTCTTTAGATATAGCTTTTAATGTATAAATGTAAGTTGTACCAAGCTTTACATTTTTATCAACGAACAATAAATTTGTTGTTATACCTATTCTCTGCCAGTTTGAATTTCCAGTTTTTCTATAAATATAATATTGCTGTGCCCCATGAACATCTGCCCATTTGATTGTAATACCTTTTCCAATTTGTGAATCCAATTTAGTGATTTTGGGTGCTGCAATAAAGTATATTTTATAATTCTGATAAGCTCCACGCCAACCATCTGTCAACGCTCTTACTGTATACAGATAGGTTTTACCACTATCAGCCTTTGTATCGGTAAAGTTTGTTTTACTTCCATCAACTGTTGCAACAGTTACCCACGTACCATTTTCAAGTCTTCTATAAATAATATAATTCTTGGCACCTGTTACTTTTGACCATGAAACTTTAACACCATCAACAGTATTACTGAGTTTAACAGTTGCTACTTTTGATAAGAATACAACAGATTTTATTTCAGATAAAGCACTTTCAAAAGTTCCGTCTTCGGAAAATGATTTAATTGCATATTCATAAGTGACACCACTTGAAACAGCAGTATCCAAATAAGTTGTGACATTAGAAGAAGTAGTTTTCAAAACAGACCATTCAGACTGACCTTTAACTCTTTTATAAATCACAAAATTTGTTAAATTATCTGTAATTTTCCAACTGAGTGAAATGCCGGTTGCTGTCAAAGAAGCACTTAATTCAGACGGCATATTCACATAAGTGGCACTTTTTGTATTTTCTTCACCTAAATAACTTTCGGTATTATTTTTTACGGCGGTTACAGTATAGTAATACTGCACGCCACTATTCACGTTAACATCTTTGTAGCTTACCTGAGTATTTTCTACTGTTGCGATTTTTACCCAGTTACCATCTGTATGACGATAAACATTATAAAAATCAACCCCATTTACACTACGCCAGAAAACTGTAACTGAATTCACTTCAGGAATTGCATTCTCTACAATTGGCGGCAAAATTCTCGGGAAACTGTTTGTGTAAGGGTTACCAATACTACCCCATCCATTCGAGTCAACTGCAGTTACAGAATATGAATACTCTGTTGAATTATTCACCCAAATATCTGTAAACGAATTCCCACTTACTTCTGCCACAACCTCCGCTACGCCTGAATTATTTTCAATTCTTCTTACTATATAGTATATAGCGTTCTTTGATGGTTCCCAAGATATCTTAAGACCATCCATAACATTCTGAACACTTATATTTTCTGGTGACCTTAAAAAATATGCGGAGTAATCAATAGTAGCTTTCGGACTTTCAGATTTACCAATTGTTGCAGTTACAGCGTAATCATAGTAGCCACCTTCAACAGTAATATCTTTAAATGTTGTAACAGCATTAGTTATATTACCAACACTCTGCCATTCATCTTCTGTAATTGATTTTCTATAAATAGTATATCCTGTTGCCCCCTCAACACCTTGCCAATAAACTACTACACCATCTGAAACAGATTCAAGATATGTTAATTTTGGCGAAGCGAGGAAGGCAATTGTGGCACTTGTGTTAAAACTACTTAATGTGGTACCATTTAACGCTTTTACTGTATAAAAATATGTCACACCATTTAAAACATCTGTATCAAGATAACTACCTGCAGTTGTAGTTGTAATAAGTTGCCAGTCTTTACCTATATCTGTTTTTCTATAAACTTCATATTTTTCTGCACCGTCAACAAATGACCAACTAAGAGAAATACCATCCACAATATTTTCAACTTTTAAAAATTCTGGTGAAGCCAAAAATGTGTGAGAAACACTGCCGGCTCCTATAACAGAAGTTACACTACCATTTTCTGTTGCAACTGCATATTTATAAGTTTTGTTGCTTTCAACCGTTTTGTCTTCATAATAAAGTCTTTCAGATGCCGTTTTGTCTATAAGTTCCCATTTTGAAGAAGAAAGTTCCTGACGATAAACAGCGTAATTTTCTGCTCCACTGACTTTGGCCCACATAATTCTGACCATATTATTAACATTAGCAATTGAAGTAATTCTGGCAGATTTTAAATATAACTGCGAAACACCTGTTGAAAAGAAACCACTGTCACCATAACCATTTCCGCACTTTGCTGTGTATGTATATGTAACACCACTCTCAACATCTTTATCAAGATATGCGGTCTGACCATCAGTAACTTCTTTTATAGCAACCCATACACCTTCATTATCGGCTTTTCTTAAAACAGTATATTCTTCCGCTCCCGCAACCGATTCCCACCTGAACATTACACCATTTTCCATAAGTTCAGCAGAAAGTGGGGTAGGATTATCTAATGTAGAAAAATATTCTTCTTTAATAAGAACTATATCATCAGATGGTCTTATTTCATTATTCACATCATCGTCAGATGAATATTCTTTACAATAAAATTTAACACTTGTTTGTGGTCTTGAATCTGTAATAACCTTAAAAGTAACTTCAAAAAAGTCTTTATATTCACTGTTGCCCGTAGAAACACCTGTGTTACTCATATAGGCTACCGAATACACATTATTACTTCCGCTTACAAAATCATTTATATATTCACCCTGAATATTAAGCACATCATTACCATCTTTGTCTTTAATATATACTGGTGAAGCAGATTTCAACTGTAAGACCGATGAATCAAATTCAATATTAAGAATCGCGCCATTAAATCTTGTTACATTTGGCTTTAAATTTATAATAAATGAAATCTCACTATTTTTCATTCCTGTTGATTTAACATCAAAGAAACTTGTTTTTGTACCTGCTGCGAATACAGTAAGTGTATTTGCTCCTATTACAGAAATACACATAATCAAACACAAAACAATAGCAATAAATCGTTTCAATTCTACACCACCCTAAATTGTGTTATCCCCCTAATATAGGGGGATATTTTTTATTCTACACAGGAAATACCTGAAGCTGTGTAATAGCTCGTACTTTTTCCGTTTACCGCTCTTACTGTATAGATATACTCCGTACCTTCAATAATATTTGTATCAATATACGTAGTATTTTCCGCACCAGTTACAACTTCAAGACAAGTCCAATTTGTATATAAGGTTTTTCTATAAATTCTGTAACTATCTGCATTTTCATTACCAGTAAACTCAAGTATAATACCACTTGTATCTCTTCTGCAAGCTACTAACTCAGGAACATCTAAAAACATTAACGAAGCTGTTTCTTTATAAGTTGACAATACCTTACCACTTACTGCACGAACTGTATATTTATAAGTTACACCATTTTCAACGCTTTTATCTACCCATGATGATATGTTTGATTTTTGTGTACCCATATTCTTCCAGTTTGTCCAATTTCCTGTATCTACGTTAAGTTGAGCACGATAAATAATATAACCTGTTGAACCTGTTGATTTTGTCCATTTAACATTAATTCCGTTAACTGCATTTGAAATAGTAACCGTTGGTTGTGCTAAATACATAAGTGATGCTGATGCTTTATAAGCACTCTTACAAAGTCCGTTTATAGCACGAACGGTATATCTGTAATTCGTAGAACTCTTCACAGTTTTATCTACCCATGATAAATTGGTAGAATCAATAGTGCCACAATTCTTCCAATTCGTCCATTTGCCTGTATTCTGATTATACTGTGAACTGTAAATTATATAGCTTTTTGCACCGCTTATTTTCGACCATGAAACTTTAATTCCATTTGATGCATTAGCAATTTTAACTGTTGGAGTTTTAAGAATTACGCCAACCCAACCTGTTTTATTATAAGCTGAATTTGAATTACCATTATATGCTTTTAATGTATAATAGTAAACTGTACCTGTTTTTACATTTTTATCAGTATAACTTGTACCTGTTGTAGTTCCAAGACGTGTCCAATTTGATGATACATTTGCTTTTCTGTATACAATGTATCCTTTTGCACCTTTTACTGCACTCCACTGTAATTTGATTGTATTCGTTGAAGTTGTAATACTTTTCACACTTGGTGTCGTAATAGTATATTTTACTGTCCAACCTGTTGAATTGTAACCTGAAAGATTTGAACCATTTTCAGCTCTTACAGTGTACTTATAAGTTTTTCCCACTGTAACATTCTTATCAACATAAGAAGTACCGGTAACTTTTCCTAAAAATACCCATTTACTGCCATCATCTGACTTTCTGTAAACACGATAATATGCTGCCCCTGAAACTGATTTCCAGTTAAGTGTTATTCCAGAACCAATAACAGAACTGGTTTTAGTAACCTGTGGTGTTGCTATATAATTTATCCCCGCAGATTTGTAAGCCCCCCATGTACCATTTGTGTAAACTTTAACAGCATAATAGTTGAGCTTACCACTTATAGCACTAGCATCTGTAATACTTAAAACACTTGCATCTACTGTTTTAATTGTTGTCCATGTATTTTCGCCCTTTACTTTTCTGTAAATCCTGTACTTTTCTGCACCATTAACAGCATTCCACTTAACGCTTACACCTGTTTGGGAATTCGACAAAGTAACTTTTGAAACCATTCCTACATACTGAATAGTTTTTATATCTGCTATATCGCTTGCAGAATCGCCTTTGAATGCTTTTGCTGTGTACTCATATTTCACACCACTTGTGATTTTGGTGTCTGTAACAAAAAGTTTATCCGCAGCAACAGTTTCTAATGTTGTCCACTTTGATTCCCCTGCTATTCTTTTGTACACTCTGTAATCTGTTGCACCTTCTACTTTATCCCAGGCGATTTTTACCCCTGAATTAGAATTTATAACAGTAATATTCATAGGGTCTAAATAACTGAAAGTTTTACCTGCATACCAGCCGTAACCATTAGCATTTCTGGCTCTCACTGCATAAGTATATGTTGTATTATTTTTAATATTTTCTGTATCGGTATAAGAAATATCTTTCCAAGTAGCAATTGCTCTGAAAGTCTTATCTTCGCCACCTTTACGGTAAAGAAGATATTCAGTAGCACCTGGAACTGCATTCCATTTTACTGTTACAGCTTTTTTACCTGCACTGAATGAAACAATTTCACCAGAATTAAGTGTTGCAAAACCACTACCATCCTGACCTGCAAACTTTTTTATTGTTGCAGTTGAAGTATAATCACCAGCAACAAATTCAACTATTGTTTTCGGATACGTTTTATCAATTACTTCAAAAGTAATAAAAGCATATTCTTTGCCAGAATTACCTGTATTAAAACCACTTGCACTTATAAATGCAAATGTGTATGCAGAATCATCATACATAGCAAAACCATGAGTATGCATACCTGTAATTACTTCAGTACTATTGCCATCCGCATCTGTTTTTGTAACAGGACCAGCATCAACCAGTCTTAAAACATTTTTATCAAATTTAACAGTTACCATAGCCCCCGTAACTGTTACACCACTTGAAATATTGATTTTAAATGTAACTTTACCATCTTTAAAGATTGGTTGTGAAGCATTAGAAACAGTTCCATCACTGATAACATACTTTGACGCATCAAGATATGAGTCTGGTACTGCAACAGCAGAAACTGTAAGCATTAAACTAGCTAAAACAGAAACTACCATCAAAACTGCAAGAGTTAATTTTAATCCTTTTTTCATTTTTATATTCCTTTCCAATTTGACTTTAAATACAAATAAATCATACATCACAAATATACCATATATATACATTTAAGTCAATGAAATTAAGTTAAACTAGTGTTAAAAAAATGTAAATAAATGATAATTAAAAGGAGTAGGTCCCCCTACCCCTTTTTCAAACAAATTTATACATATAACTTATGACGTACATAGAAAAGCAAATCTTCTGCTTCGCGTTTAAATGCCCTTGTAGAAACAGAAATTACACAACTTGCTGTTCCACCAGATAAAGAAACTTCAGTTCTTAAAGCGTCTGCCGCTTTTTTTGTGCTTCTGCCTTCACCGAAAACAAGACAAATTACATTTTTAAATCTTAATTCATTCTGACGTATAAACACCTTCATGGTAGGTGCAATATTACCGAAAGTTTCGTCAGTAGCTAAAATCACATTGTCGTAATCGTTAATGTTAATATCATAACATCTTAAACGGATATCTGATGTTTTCTTTGCGGTAAATCTACTATAAAAAATAGATTTTCTTGATAAATCTCTTAATTCGAGAACATCAATATCTTGTGATTCGCTTCTGCTACAAAGTTCTTTTACTTCGTTATCATAAGAAAAATGTACAAGTAATGTTTTCAATGAAACACCCCCGATTTCGCAGGCTACATTATATTGACAAGCAATTAACTTTACAATACAACATCTTGAGTATAACACACAGATTACTATTTGTAACCACTTTTTTACATATTTTGACAAATTTCTGCTTTTTGC
>CALAEU010000172.1 GCA_937891215.1 uncultured Clostridia bacterium | reverse complement strand
CCGTCTTTACCTGTGCAATCATCTTTGAACTTTAACATAACGTTACCGTTTTCAAGTTCAAATACGTCTTTTGTTTTACCTTCATAGAGTTTTTTCATGAGTTATCTCTCCTTGTTTTGAAAATCAAGTTTAAAACTTACAATAGAATTTTAAAACTGTTTTTAATGAATGTCAAGTGAATATAAAAATTTTTTTCTCTCTTAATTAATGTTTTAAATATTTGTTATAAAATGGTATAAATGAAAATGCATTTTTGTCTAATTATACAATCACAAACGATATTTTTGGTTAGTTTTTTATCGACGCAATGTTGAAAAAAAATTTTTAAAATGTTAGAATATATTAAAATTAAATAGGAGGCGTTTTAATGGCAATATTAAAACTAGTTTTGGCATTTTTTTTATGCTTTGGGCAAATTATAAGTCCTTTGTTTACTCAACTTACAAAAGGTGAAGAACAATTTTTTGAGGATTGGTCACCCGAATCTGAATTTACACAAGAGAGTTATATAGAACTTGAAAAAAATCCTGATGAAGATTTTGTGATTCTTAACCTTACAGATATTCAGTTAGGTGAAGAAAATGTTTTCGGTAAAGATGGCGAGTATTCATTTGAACTTATTAAAAAACTTGTTAATGATTTACAGCCTGATCTTATTACTTTAAGCGGTGACAATGCGTGGGGGTATATTTCATATCTTGAGACAATTGAACTTTTAGAATCTTTCAATATTCCGTGGGCACCAGTTATGGGTAATCATGATGGTGAGGGTACAGGTACAGAGTTCTGGGCTGCATATACACTTTCAAATGCAAAAAATTGTCTTTTCAGATTTGGTCCGAAAGATATGGGTTACGGCAACTACATAATTAACATTACGGAAAATGATAAAATTATTCATACATTATTTATGATGGATACACACAGTAGTGCTGATTTTGAGGTGAATGGTAAAGTTGTTGACGGTTATGACCACCTTTGGGATAATCAGCAAGAATGGTACAAGTGGGCAGTTAATGGTATCAAAGACCTTAACGATGGCAAAATAGTTGAAAGTACAGCGATTTTCCATATTCCGGTTTATGAATATACAGATGCATGGAATCAGATAAGCATCAATAAAACAGAAAAAAACAAACATGGTGAAGGTGACACCAAAAATAAATTTTTCCTCTTTGGTAATCAAACAGAAGATTGTTGCACATCACCTGTAAATAATGGTTTCTTTACTCTTTGTAAAGAGTTAGGAAGTACAAAGAATATTTTAGTAGGTCATGACCATGTAAATGACTTCTCAGTTATGTATGACGGAATCAGACTTTCATACAGTCTTAAGTCTGGATTTGGTAGTTATTGGACAGATAAAATGATTGGCGGTACAACACTCAACATTAATTCAAAAGGTAATGTTGATATTGAACACAATTATTATGATCTTCAGGAAAACAACTGGGATATTGTAGATGACTAAAAAAACTGCGAGAGATTAATTTCTCTCGCAGTTTTTATTTGTAGGCGATAATTTTGTTTTAAATTATGAATTACTCATTTTAAAAATTTCTATCGTCTGTATTTGGAAATTTCAAAAATATGGTTATTTAATAAATTCACCAGGAGTCATATTGAACTCGTCTTTAAAACATTTAATAAAATAACTCTCTGTACTGAAGCCTGTAGTAAAAGCAACTTCAGAAAGAGTCATGCCGCGTTTTAACATATCTTTAGCAGCGGCAAGTCTTTGTGATTTTATGTACTGTGGAATGGTAACACCAAAACTCTTTTTAAAAAGTAATGATAAATGGTCTTTTGAAATACCACATTCAGAAGCAAGAATATCAAGTCTTAAATCTTCAAAAAGACGAGCATTGATAATTTTTAAAGCATCTCTTACTGCTTTAGGGTGGGTGTTCTGTTGGATTTTATTTACAGTGGCAGTTAACTGAAGACTCTTTTTAAATAAGAATTGTAAAATATCACTTTCTTCTGTCAAACCATCAATTTGCATAATTGCCTCATCTGTGAAACGATAACATGCAGTTTCATCAGCACCACCAATAATTGCGTATCTTGTAGCAATTGCAATTGTGTTGATTGCCCAGTATTTAAGTGGTTTTGTGTCATCTTTCGAGAGTTTGTTTGTAACAATACCGCTTTTTAAAAGCATTTTAATCATAGTGTTTACACCGTCAACATCGCCACGACTGACACTTGAAAAGAATGCAGTTTCAATTTCGTGTGTAGTAGCATTTTCTGTACTGGTAAGTTTTGTTACAGGTAAAGTGTTATTCATAAAATCCACTCCTTAATATAATGTAATATTATTATAACATTATATTATACGGGAATCAAGTGTTTTTATCAAAAAAAACGGGAATTTGGCATTGAGGTTAGTGAATAGTTAAAGCAGGGTTGTGTAGGTTTGAATAGTGTGATATAATGAATACAATATGAAAGGGTTGGTTTCGTGAAAGTGTTAAGCAATAAAGAGTTAATAAAACTATTGCCTGAAATAACAAAGAATGAACTCGGTAAAGATGTTTCTGGTTTAAAATTCATCGGTGGTGGCAGTTTCGGTAAGGTTTTTAAAGGTGTTTTAGCTGATGGCGACTTTATTATTCTTAAAGTATATAGAATTGAAGGTATGAATATTAACGAAGCAAAACAGCTAGAAATACTCAGCAAAAACACAAGTGTTGCTATGCCCGAAGTTTATTTTACTTATAACGATGGTCAGGTTGAAATGATGGCTATGAGCTATATTGAAGGTTCTAATGTTTTAAATCCGTTGTTTTTATTAAAAAACAGAGTGAAAAAGCAAAGTTTTGCTGACTCTGTTATATCAGGAATGCTAGAATTACATTCTGTTACAAATAGTAAATTTGGTCCTGTAAATAATCCGACTTATGATAGTTGGTTAGAGTTTTACGAAGAAACTATTCTTACCCCGAAACTTAACGGATTAAAAGAGTTGTCAGAAAAAGGTAAGTACAGTAAGAGAAAATTCAAAGTTTTTGAACAGGCAGCGGAGTTTTATAGAAATAATATTACTGAACCAGAAAACGCAGTTCTCATTCACGGTGACCTTAATATTATGAATATAATGTCAGATAAAAATACAATGAAACTCAATGGTTTTATTGACCCGTGCAACACTTTATGGGCAGACAGAGAATATGATTTGTTTCAACTTCTCAATATGTGGGGGAATAGTTTCTACCTTTATGACACTTACAAGTCGAAATGTCAGATGTCGAAATATTGCGACTTTAAAGTTGCGTTCTTCGGAGCAATAAATGAAGCAGGGTGTCTGCTGACAAGTGGTGTGCATATGCCACTTTGGGAGTTGCTTTGCTTTAGCAGATTGAAAAAAGAAATGAAAAAGTTAGGGTTGTTAAAATGATAAAAGATATAATGCATGATGAAACTTTTTTAGCACAAAAAGCAGAACCTGCTACAAAGGATGATTTATATATTGCAAATGATTTGAGAGATACTTTAGAAGCAAATAAAGAAAAATGTGTTGGTATGGCAGCAAATATGATTGGCATAAATAAACGCGTTATAATATTTGAAGAGAATAACAGTTATTCTGTTATGTTTAACCCGGAAATTATTAAGAAGCAAGATGTTTTTGAAACAGAAGAATCCTGTCTTTCTTTACAGGGCTACCCAAAGAAAACCAAGCGTTATAAATCAATTAAAGTTCGTTGGCAGAACGAAAAATTTGAGTGGCGTATAAAGACATTTACAGGATGGACAGCGCAGATCATTCAGCATGAAATAGACCATTGTGACGGAATATTGATATAAACAAATGGATTTTGTTATGAAAAAAATTAGTGAATATCAAGGATGAATAAGGCTTTATATGACGAAAATTATAGTTTTAAACAATCAGAAAATTTATTATGAATTGAACAGAAAAAATGTAAAAAATCTGAATTTAAGAATCAAACCAGATGGTACAATTTCTGTTTCTGCCAACAACAGAATATCACAAGAAAAAATAGATTTATTTTTAGTGGAACACTCTGATTTTATTTTAAACGCTTTAAAAAAATATGAAGAGTATAAGAAAAATAAACCGAAAGAAATCGAGTTTATAACAGGGGATGCAATCAGAATTTTAGGAACAGACAGAACCCTGAAAGTAGAAAGTGGAACTAAAAACACTGTTACTTGCGATAAATACTTTTTGACTTTAACTGTTAAAGATATTAATGATTATGAATTGAAGAAAAAAGTAATTGAAAAATGGGAAAAGGAACAAGCAACAAAACTCATTACAGAAATATGTGAAGCAATGTACCCGTACTTTGAAAAATATGTACCTGAGTTCCCACAAATAAAATTCAGAAAAATGACTTCTCGCTGGGGGAGTTGTCAACCTAAAGGTAATATATTGACATTCAATATACTTTTGATTGAAACACCCGTTGAGTGTATGGAATATGTCGTAGCTCACGAATTCACGCATTTTTTAGAAGCAAATCATAGTAAGAATTTTTACAATAAGTTAGAGAGAATAATGCCTGATTGGAAAGAACGAAAAAAATTATTGAATAATAAAAAATAATGCAAAAGAACAACCATCATTCGTGATGGTTGTTCTTTTGCAAATATTTATTTAAAACAGTAAATTCTCTTAAATAAAGACTTCGCCAGTCTTCGCGCATTTCATCGTATTTACCGAATATTTCCAATGCCTTTTCTAATTCAACCCACTCGGCAGTAATTCCGTGGTCAATTTCGGTTGGCGTTAAAGCACTTTTGCCGGTACCGGTTATTTCACAAGGAAAGTAGTGACTTATGTAAAGCGTTTCGAAACAGTATTCATTAACTGTTATAAATTCGTCGCTTATAGTTTTAGAAGTCAAACCGGTTTCTTCTTCTACTTCGCGTACACAACATTCTGCGAGAGTTTCATTTTCTTCAAGACCACCACCAGGGCTCATATAAATATCAGTGTTAAGCTCGTGCGAAAGTAAAATTCTATTATCTTTAACAATAATTGCTCTGCCTGAGTGTCTTATTCTCTCAGGTGGGTCAGAGTGATGCTCGCTTCTTAATTCAACAACTTCATTTTTCATATAATCACCATTCAATATTTTATCAATATAATATGGATATGTCAATTGATTATTTCTTGTCTTTATGTTAAAATATGAAAAATGAAGTTTCAGGTGATGTTATGCCATATTTATTTGTACATTTTAAAGAAAAGCTTACACCGGATGGTGAACAGGTCTATTTTGCAAAAAGTAAAGATGGTTACCACTGGAGCGAAGTTAATGACGGAAATCCGGTGTTATCAGCGGTTTTTGGTGAGTGCGGTTGTCGCGATGTCGAGATTATCCGACTAAAAAATAATGGGTTTGTAATACTCACAACTGACCTTTGTATTGCAAACAGATATGACGAAAACTACAATATCGACTGGAAAAAGGTCAACAGTTCAGGTAGTAAAAATTTAAGAATGTGGAAAACTGACGATTTAGTAAATTTCAGTGACGAAAAATTAATTTATTTTGGTCGTGATGATTTTGGTTGCCTCTGGGCACCGGAAATTTTTTATGATGAATTAAATGACGAATATTTAATTCATTGGGGTTCAACTGTAAAAGAAGATGATTTTTCACATATGTCAATTTATTGCACAACTACAAAAGATTTTGAAGCTTTCACAGAACCAAAACTGTTTTTTACCAAAAATAACGAGATTTTAGATAGTCACATAATAAAAATCCGTGATTTATATCATTTATTCTATAAAAATGCACATAATCCTGGTGTGAATATGCACAGTACTTCAACAAATCTTTATGGTCCATATACACACGATGAAGAGTTTTTGCAGT
>CALAEU010000171.1 GCA_937891215.1 uncultured Clostridia bacterium | reverse complement strand
CGGATGCAAAACAGTGGTTCATGAAGCTGCACAAGGACGGCAAAGGGTACAGTACCATCACCAGTGTCCGTGGTGTAGTGAAGCCTGCGTTCCAGATGGCCTGTGACGAGGATGCTATTCGCAAGAACCCGTTCATCTTCAAGTTGACCGATGTGGTGCCCAATGACTCCGAGCAGCGCTGTGCGCTGACGGAGGAACAGCTCGACACATGGATGACCTTCATCCGCACCGACAAAACCTATTCGAGATACTACGATGAATTTGTGGTGCTGCTGGAAACAGGAATGCGTGTCAGTGAGTTTTGCGGTCTCACCAGGAAAGACCTGGACTTTGAGAACCGCAGGATCAATGTGGATCATCAGCTTGTCCGTGAGCGTGGCGGCAAGTACTACGCAGAGACCACCAAGACCGTCAGCGGATGCCGTTTCATCCCCATGACGGATGTGGTGTACCAGAGTCTCAAGAACATGCTCAGCCGCCGTCCAAAGGTCAAGAAAGAGCCGATGGTG
Organism: uncultured Clostridia bacterium; assembly: GCA_937891215.1. The sequence continues at coordinate 7,583 of CALAEU010000171.1, read as the reverse complement.
GACGGCTACAGCGGTTTCATAATGCTGGATAAGAACGGCAATCCCAAGGTAGCGCTCCACATCGAGAATGAAATGCGCTGGGCAATGAAGAAGTACCAAAAGTTCCATCCCGAGAGACCGCTTCCGCACATCACACCTCATGTGTTTCGGCACACGTTCTGCACCAACTACGCCAATGCCGGTATGGACATCAAAAATCTGCAATACCTGATGGGACACTCCGATGCCGGAGTAACGCTGAATGTGTACACCCACGCAAGCTACCAGCACGCTGCACATCAGATGGTTCAAATCAAAGACTTTCAATCCCTAAATGCTGCTGAAAAAGCAGCAGATATTGTGGCAGTATCTTAAGATTACTACACCACTTACATTTGGTGGTGTAGTAGCGAAGACCTGTGAAGACTTGTGAAAAAATGGCAAAAATTAGCAAGTCAGCAAACCATTGCGGTGCAAGGGTTTGCAGACTTTTGGAGGGTTACGGAAACCATGATAAAGATACTTTTTACGTGCCACGGCAATATCTGTAGAAGTCCCATGGCGGAATTTGTGATGAAAAAGCTGGTGTGGGAGATGGGGCTGGCAGATCGATTTGAGATCGCCTCTGCTGCCACCAGCACCGAGGAGATCGGCAACGGCGTGTATCCGCCGGTGCGAAGTCTTTTGACTAAAAATGGAATGGATTGCTCCGGTAAGACCGCTCGTCAGATGAGAAAAAGTGACTACAATGCCTACGATCTTCTGATAGGTATGGACAGCGCGAATTTCCGCAATATGAACCGCATCTGCGGTGGTGATCCCGATGGAAAGATCCACCTTCTGATGGATTATACGGATCGTCGGGGCGATGTGGCGGACCCTTGGTATACCCGTGATTTTGAAGCTACATGGCGTGATGTGAACGAGGGCTGCCGAGGGCTTATGAAACATCTGCTGGGAGAATGATCAAAAACGTCTGAACTTTTGGTTCAGACGTTTTTAATGCAATTATTTTGTTTCAAAACCAACAAGAACGCTGCCTTCTTCGGCGTAATAGCAGCACAGACCGCGATTGCAGGAAATTGCAATATCGCAGTTGGGGTAACGGTTTCGCAGCATTTCAGCAAATGTGTTTGCCGCATTTTCGTTGTAAGAATGGGTAATACGGACTTTTCCGCCGGTGTACCCCATTTCAGACATGGACGTGGCAAGCTGCTGCAATGCGCGCTTTTCTCCACGGCACTTGTGCATGGGTTCCAGAGTACCCTCTGCACTGGCTTTTCCTACAATTCGGATGCCAAGAACACCGACAGCCTTTGCAACGATGGGACTGACACGTCCGTTTTTAGCGAAGTTATCCAGAGATTCCAGTGAGAATATCAGATGAGTATGCGCGTGATATTCTTTGATGGCAGCGCAGATCTCGTCAAAGGATTTACCGGCATCGATCAATTCCTGATATTTTTCGAGGATCAACTGCATTTCAGGACCGGTGGAAAGAGAATCCAGAATAAATACCTTGGCATTGGGGTGAGAAGCCATATACTCATTGGCGGCAATGCTGGCGGCATTATAACAGCCGGAAAGATTACTGGTAATGGCAACACCATATACCGTATCGGCATCTTCAAAAGCTTCGATCCAGTCATTGATGCTGGGGCAGGCTGTGCCGGATTTGCCTTTATACTGCCGCAGGTCATTGAGCATTCCGGGGACATCCAATATGGTTGTATCTGTGTATTCCTGATGATCGGTCACGATCTTCAACGGAATATAGGACACATCCATGGCAGGGTGGGTATGAATATTGGCGGAGGAGTCCGCAACGAGCTTGATTTTCATAGATTATAATCTCCTGTCACCACAGCGGATAGCTGTGATATATGGATTTACAGCGGAACATGCTGTTGCTGCAAAGTTTATCAGATTTCAGAAATGCTGTCAAGGGTTTTTGAAAAACCTGCGATTGAGTGTTGTTGACTTTTGGAGGCGTACAGCATATAATAACAGCATGAATATTGAAATGAAGACGGCTTTGGCGGAGGCTATGGCAACATTCCGCCTGCCCAGATATGATCAGCTTCCCGATATGGGGCTTTATCTGGAGCAAATAACAAAATATATCAACCAGTGTCTTGCGCCGCTGGGATGCATTGAAGTCACCGGCTCCATGATTCGCAACTATGTGAAAATGGGGCTGGTCAATAACCCTGCCCATAAGCAGTACTTCGCGGACCAGATCGCACATCTGATCTGCGTAACGATCCTGAAAACAGTGCTGCCGTTGGAACATATCAGCAAGCTGTTTGCCATGCAGCAGGTGGTCTATACGGATGAAACAGCCTATGATTACTTCTGTATGGAATTGGAGAATATCCTGTATCACCGCTTTGGCCTGAAAGAGACCCTGGAGGATATCGGCGTAACAGAATCTGTGGAGAAGGAGATGCTGAGAAGCGCCATTATTTCCGTGTCCCACATTATTTACATCAATGCCTGCTTTGAATGGGTGAAGGATCACCTTGCTCTTGACGAAATCGGTATTTACCTTAAAAAGACCGATGTTGCTGAGGACATTGAAACAGAATACACCAACCTTTATCAGTATCTTTCAACTGTTATTGAGCAGGTTCCCGCAGGCTCAAACGGTGTTATCTTTACACCTTGGCTCCATGGTAACCGTTGCCCATTTGAAGACCCTAACTCACGGGGTATGTTCTTCAATTTAAGTCTTGAAACAGGTAAACGCGAAATGATTCGTTCTGTACTTGAAGGGGTTTGCTACCATTTAAGATGGTTTATTGAAACAGAAGAAAAGAAAGTTAGAACTTCTGACAAAATCCGTTTTGTCGGTGGCGGTGCACTTTCAGATTTAACTTGTCAGATTCTTGCTGACTGTACTGGTAAAGTGGTTGAAACAGTAAACGAACCACAGAATGCAGGTGCTATGGGTGCAACAGTTCTTGTCGCTGTTGGTCTCGGTATTTGTAATTCTATTGAAGATGCAAAGAAAATGATTCCTGTAAGTAAAACATTTACACCAGATATGGAAACAAAGAAAGTTTGCGACAAATATTACGAGGTTTATAAAAATTTATATTCTGCAAACAAAAAGAATTTTGCACTTCTCAATTCATAAAAAATATGTAAAACTTAAAGATTTTCTATTGAAAAATGATGTTTTTTCTGCTACAATAGAAATATAATGTGGTTAGTGTAAAGATTTAAGGAGGGCGGATGTATGAACATTGCATTAATGGCACACGATTCAAAAAAAGAGCTTATGACACAATTCTGTATTGCATACTGCGGAATTCTTAGTAAACATACACTTTGTGCAACAGGTACAACTGGTAAATTGGTTTCTGAAGCAACAGGATTGGAAATTGAAAAATACTTAAGCGGTCCACAAGGTGGCGACCAACAAATCGGCTCGAGAATTGCTTGTGGTGAAATTGACTTGCTTCTCTTATTCAGAGATCCTATTTCTCCAAATCCTGGTGAGCCAAGTGAAAATAATATTTTAAGACTTTGTGACGTACATAATATTCCTGTTGCTACAAATATTGCAACTGGTGAAGCTCTTATTCACAGTCTTGAACGAGGCGACCTCGACTGGCGTGATATTGTTAACCCTAAAAACAGATAATATTATTTAAAATCGGGTGCTTTATCTGCTCCCGATTTTTGAATTTTTGAAAGTATATAATTTTTTATAAATATAAAGGTAGGAACAAAAATGGCATTCAGTGTAAAAGCAATTAAAGGTACAAACGATGTTTTACCAAACGAATCTCACAAATATCAATATATTGAACAGGCGGCACTAGATACTGCAAAAAGTTTCGGGTTTTTAGAAATGCGTACTCCTGTTTTTGAATATACAGAACTTTTTGACCGTTCAGTTGGTGAAACTACTGATGTTGTGCAGAAAGAAATGTACACTTTTAACGATAAAGGTGACCGTTCAATAACATTAAGACCTGAGGGTACAGCAGGTGCAGTCAGAGCATTTTTAGAGCACGGTCTTTTTAATGAACCATTGCCACAAAAAATATGTTATTTGACATCTTGCTATCGTTACGAAAAGCCACAGGCTGGCCGTCTTCGTGAATTCCATCAGTTTGGCGTTGAAGCATTCGGTGCAGGTACTGCGGTACAGGATGCGGAAGTTATTTCTCTTGCGTACACATATCTTAACTATTTAGGAATTGATAATGTTGCACTTGAGATTAACTCAATCGGTTGCCCTGAATGTAGAAAAAAATATACAGAAGCTCTGAAAGAATATTTCGAGAATAAAAAAGGCGAACTTTGTGAAACATGTCTTTCAAGACTTGACAGAAACCCTATGAGAATTCTTGACTGCAAAAGTCCTGTTTGTTCCAAAATTGCAGAAAATGCACCAGTTGTGCTTGATTTTATTTGTGATGATTGTCGTGAGCATTTTAATTCTCTTCAGAAATATCTAGAAACAATGGGTATTGAATATAAAGTAAATCCACAAATTGTTCGTGGTCTCGACTACTACACAAGAACTGTTTTTGAATTCGTTTCAAAATATGAAACAACAAATGGTCTTGTAGTTTGTGGCGGTGGCAGATACGATGGTCTTATTGAAGAATTAGGCGGTAATGCACTTCCTGCTTGTGGTTTTGGTATGGGACTTGAAAGACTTGTACTTATTATGGAGGGTGCAGGAATTCCATTCCCTGAAGCACCAAAATACAATCTTTCAATAGTAACTGCTGGTGAAAATGCAGTATTAAAAGCACTCGAAATCGCATCTGATTTAAGAAGTGAGGGTTATAGTGTTTCTGTTGATACTGTTGGTAGGTCAATAAAAGCACAAATGAAATATTCAAATAAAATCGGTGCAGAATATACTGTTGTTTTAGGGGACAACGAGCTGGAAGACAACAAAGCAAAACTTAAAAATATGAGTGATGGCTCTGAAAATGAAATTACTCTTGATAATTTTTCAGAAGAGTTTTTCAAAGCTGTTGTAAAAGATAGTATGGATGGTATAGCAGACGCTTCATTTTCAGGAATGAATCCGGAAGGAATTAACACTCTTTTTAAATTATAATTTTTAGTGAATTTTCAAAATTGGTGGTGTAAAAATGGAAATAATAGATATTTCAAGAGATATTATTAAAACTCCCGTTTATCCGGGAGACCCTGAAGGGTATTTAGATGAAATTAAATCTATGAAAAAAGGTGAAAAGTGTAATCTTAACGCGTTTTACACTTGTCTTCACACTGCAACCCATATTGATGCACCACTTCATTTTATAAATGGTGGCAGTTCAATTGATGAAATCTCGTTATCGTATTTCATTGGTGAATGCGTTGTTGTTGAAGCACCACCAGGACCTGTTACAGGTGCATTTGCAGAAGATAATTTTCCGTTCTCGGCAGAAAGAATTTTAATTAAAGGTAATGGTACTTCATATTTAATGGAAAGTAGTGCTTATTGCTTCGCGGATACAAAAGTAAAATTAATTGGTACAGATTCGCAGTCAATCGGTTACGGCAGTTCAAATGAAGTGGTTCACCGTGCATTACTTTCTGAAAATATTGCGGTTTTAGAAGGTCTTGATTTAAGCAAGGTAGAGCCTGGTAAATATTTCTTAATGGCACAACCAATTAAAATAAGTGATGTTGAAGCTGCACCTTGCAGAGCAATACTTATTAAAGACCACTTATTCTGGACGGGCACGAGATAATTCGGAATTTTAAAGAGGAGAAATTATGAGATTAGATAAATATTTAAAGGTTTCAAGAATTATAAAAAGAAGAACGGTAGCAAATGAGGTTTGCGACGCAAAGCACGTTACTGTAAACGGTAAAATTGCCCGTGCATCTTATGAAGTAAAAGAAGGCGATTTAATTGAAATTCAGATGGGTGAAAATCTTACAAAGTATAAAGTTATTTCAATTAATGAATACGCAAAAAAAGACGATGCCGCTGCGATGTATGAAGTAATAAATTAAAACCTTTGGGTTTTAATTTATTACAGTTGCAAGTTACAAGTATGCAAGTTGCAAGAAAAATCAAGTGGAAATACAGACTTCTATCATTTTAAGTTGTTGTTAAATTAAGGTGATAGAAGTTATTATTTTTTATAACACTTGTCCCTTGCAACTTGCATACTTGTAACTGAATTAACAATTTATTAACATCTAATTCACACGCAATTTATCAGTAGGGGTTAGAATATAGACAGTAAAACAGATGAAAATTTTTTCAGAGTTATTTTGAGATTTTTTCATTTCTATCTCCTTATTCAATATACCCCCACAAACACAAACGAAAATCCGTTCTCGTAAGAGGGCGGATTTTCGTTTGTATTATTCATTTTTCATTATGCATCATTCTCTATTCATTAAAAAGAACGGATTTTCAATGAATAATGAATGATGAAGTCGCTCGTAAACTCGCTGATGAATAATGAATAATTGGTTTTGAATTCTTTTACTGCTATAATAAGCAGGAAGGTGGCGATTATATGAAAGAGAATTTGTTAATTGATAAATCTATAATATTTGCATCAAGAATTGTAAAATTACATCAACATTTAACTAAAACTAAAAAAGAAACAATAATATCAAAACAAATTGTTCGTAGCGGTACAAGTATTGGAGCTAATATAAACGAAGCAAATTACGGACAAAGCAAAGCAGATTTTATATCCAAAATGAGCATAGCTTTAAAAGAAACTGCAGAAACGGAATATTGGATTAAATTACTTTATATGTCTGAATATATTGATGAGAAAATGAGTCAATCACTTCTTAATGATTGTTTGGAAATTAAACGTATTTTAATCGCTTCAATAAATACTGCAAAAGAAAATAAAAAGTAGAAACGAAAATCCGTTCTCGTAAGAGGGCGGATTTTCGTTTGTCTATTTTGTTGGTTTTTATTTACTTAAATTAAATATTTTTCACATTGAAATAAAATTTTTAATATGTTATCATAAATATATAATTTTTATAGTATAAATCAGAGGTGCAAACTATGAAAAAATTTATGGATAAAGACTTTTTACTTAAAACTGAAACTGCAAAAAAACTTTTTGCTGCTTGTGAGAATGAGCCTATTTTTGACTGGCATTGTCACTTGTCACCAAAAGAAATTTATGAAAATAATGCTCCGAGTGATATTGCTTACTTGTGGCTTGCAGGTGACCACTACAAATGGCGTGCAATGCGTTCTTGCGGTATAAGTGAAGAATATATAACAGGTGACAAGTCACCTTACGAAAAATTCAAGGCTTGGGCAAAGGCGATGCCGAATTTAATAGGTAACCCACTTTATCACTGGACTCACCTTGAGTTACAAAGATATTTTGATATTTACGAACCATTAAGCGAAAAAACTTGTGACGCTATCTGGGAAAAAGCAAATAATTTAATTAAAAATGGTGGTTACACACCAAGAGAACTTATTGAAAAAAGTAATGTTAAATATCTTTGCACAACAGATGACGCCGCAGATACTTTAGAATATCATAAACTTTTAAAAGAAGATGAAAGCTTTAAATGTCAGGTTTTACCTGCATTCAGACCAGACAAAGCACTCGGAATTGAACTTGATG
>CALAEU010000170.1 GCA_937891215.1 uncultured Clostridia bacterium | reverse complement strand
CCACAGGTTTCTGTTCTTCTACTGGTTTCTGCTCAACAGCAGGCTGCTGTGGTTCAACAGGTTTCACTTCTTCCACAGGCTTCGCAGAATCTTTCTGTCCTGCAAAATTAGTGTCATTTGTTACGATTACCTGATAATATTCAGTTCCGTTAGGAGATTCGACACGGATGCAATAAATCTTTTCATATTTATTAGGGTCACCTAAATAACCCCAACCTGCACCACCTTCAGTATCAGTAGTTTTAGTATGCTCCTCAAATACCCAAGTCAAACCCTTCTGCCAAGTACCATCATAGTTACGACCAAGATTGGTGTAAGGACGAACAGAGAAGTAATCAAGGAACTTATAAACAGGAGTCCCTGTATCTGCAACATAAGCAGGTGTATTTGTTTTAATTGTTACAAGGTCAGAAGTAGGGTCATAACCCTGACCTTCCAAAGGACCAGGCATATAATTAAATACATTATTAGGTGCCATTAAAAACTCTACACGGTCTACTTCAGAACGCATAGAAGCACCAATACCTACATAAACCTGAGTAACATTCAACTTAACACGATTCATATTTTCATCTCTACCGTTTAAGGTTTTAGTATTGTGCTTAATATAGTTTGAGAAAGTCACAGAACCAATAGTCTTAGTGTAGTCCATAGCAGGAGCATTCACCAAAGCAAATACCTTATTGTTCAGAGGAGAACCATGAACATAAATGGTCTTACCAAACTCGTCAGTCTTACGAATGACACCGACCATACCGCCACTCTCGCCATACTCCATACCATATTCACTGCTACTACCATAAACAAAGTCATCAGTTGCAAAAGCAGGAACTGTCATAACAGAACAAATCATAATTACTGCCAGCAACATAGAAATCAATTTCTTCATAATATACACTCCTTTGATTTTTGAATAAACTTATTCCGCTACTATTATACATCTATTTTTTCATTTTGCACACATTTTTATATTTAGTTTTTATTGCTACAAGTTTTTCATTTTCTTCATTATGCCATACTTCAAATGTATGAAGATTAAAATAATCTCCATATTCAGTTTGAATACTATTTAAGAATTCAAATTGTGCTTCACATCTAGGGCACCCATCACCCCAGAAGAAGTATATATTTACTTTATTTTCATCATACGTAACATTATCTAATACAGCATCTATTTTAGTTATTTTATCTTTGTTATCTGAATCGATACTGCCACTTTCATTCTTATCTTTTAATTTAACATATGATGAAAGCCAATTATAAAAATCTTCTTTATTTTTAT
>CALAEU010000169.1 GCA_937891215.1 uncultured Clostridia bacterium | reverse complement strand
TTCGGTCTTGGTTTTGAAAGACTTATTATGTATATGACAGGTATTTCAAACATCCGTGATGTTCTTCCATTCCCAAGAACAACAGGTACCGCAGATTTTTAATTTTAATTTTTCATAGTGGAGTTAATTTATGAATCAATCTTATTTAAAAATGTCAAAAGACGAATTAAAAGCACAATACGATGCAATTTTAGCGGAGTATAACGAGATAAAAGCAAAAGGTCTTAATATCGATATGTCACGCGGTAAACCAGGTAGTGACCAACTTGATATTTCTGACGATATGCTTAGAGTATTCCAGGATGGTAACTTTAAAACTGAAGCTGGTTTTGATGTAAGAAACTATGGTTTACTTCAGGGTATTCCTGAATGTCAGAAACTTTTTGCTGAACTTTTGGGAGTTGAACCGCAAAACATTATTGTTGGTGGTAACTCAAGTCTTTCTCTTATGTATGACTATGTAAACCAATGTATGTTTTTAGGTGCAGGGTTTACACCTTGGTCACAGCAGGGTAAGGTGAAATTTCTTTGTCCTTGTCCTGGTTACGACAGACACTTTGCTATCTGTGAATCATTAGGTATTGAAATGATAAATATTAAAATGACGGCTGATGGTCCCGATGTTTCACAAATCGAAGAATATGTAAAAGACCCTATGGTTAAAGGTATGTTTGTTGTACCAAAATATTCAAACCCACAAGGTATTACATTCTCAGCTGAAACAGTTAAAAGAATTGCAGAATTAACACCTGGCGCAAGTGATTTCAGAATTATATGGGATAACGCTTATGTTGTTCACGATTTAACCGAGAAAAGTGATGATTTACTCAATATTTTTTCTGTTCTTCCAGAAAGAAATAAAAATATGGTAGTTGAGGTAACTTCAACTTCAAAAATTTCTTACCCTGGTGCTGGTGTTTCCTGCCTTGCATCTTCAGAAGAAAATATCAAAGAAATTTTAAAACGCCTTACAGTTCAGTCTATCAGCTACGATAAATTGAATATGCTAAGACATGTAAAATACTTTAAAAATCTTGATGGTATCAAAGCACATATGCAAAAACACGCAAAGATTTTAAAACCTAAATTCGATGCTGTTATTGATACATTAAATGCAGATTTAAGTGGTCTGGAGATAGCAGAATGGAATGAACCAAATGGTGGTTATTTCATAAGTCTTGATGTAACTGGTGGCAGTGCTTCAAGAGTAGGTGTTTTATGCAAAGAAGCAGGTGTAACTCTTACTAATGTTGGTGCTACTTTCCCTTACGGTAAAGACCCTGGAGACAGTAATATAAGAATTGCACCTACATTTCCAAGTGCAGATGTTTTAAAGCAGGCAGTTAAAGTTCTTACAGTTTCAGTTAGACTTGCTTGTCTTGAAAATCTTATGAAATAAGGAGTTAAAGCTATGATTCGTATTGGTCATGGTTACGATGTACACGCATTCGCGGAAAACAGAAAGTGTATAATCGGTGGTGTGAATATTCCCTATGAAAAAGGTCTTTTAGGTCATTCTGATGCCGATGTTTTATTACACGCAATTGCTGATTCGCTACTT
>CALAEU010000168.1 GCA_937891215.1 uncultured Clostridia bacterium | reverse complement strand
TTATTCACTCTTTAATCCAGCTGCAGTACGAAGAATATTTCTTGCGTCTGCAGTAGTAATTACATTGTTGTCAGCGCCTGTTGTTACAACATCACAAGCACTTTTTTGTGCAGCAGTAAGCTTAATAAGACCTGCTGAAGCAATAAGAGCAATTCTTGCATCGGTAAGGGTGATTCTACCGTCACCATCAGCGTCACCTTTTAATGAGAAATCATTTGAAGTAAGAACAATAAATGTTCCTAAGGCATCTGTTTCGCAACTTACAGAATTCTGTGTAAGTGAAAATAAAATTGGTTCTGTGTCACCTACTCTGTAAGAGTAAAGTTTTGTAGCAGATGGAATAAGGTTATTTGTAATGTTGTCAAAGTTTATTTTAAATTCACCTTGTGGAACAGAAATACTACCATTTGATGAAGAAACATAAACATCAAAAACATAGGCACTTGTATATTTTATGTTGCTGAAATCATCTGGAATTGAACTTAAGAGTCTTTTCTCAACTTTGATTGAAGAACCATCAGGTAAAACATTCTTTACATCTGTAACAGTAATGCCTGCTGCAACATCTGTAAGAAGAGTACCTTCGTTTATATAATCGAGACCTAATGACTTTATGAATTTTGCAGGATAAGAACCTTTTACACAGTAAATACCATCTACAAAGTAATATTCTTTAGAACTGTCGTTGGAGTTTATTTTGCCTAAAAAAGCATCATTACCGATTGAAGTAATAGATTTAGGCAAATGAATTTCAGTAAGGTCGTCACAATGAGAAAATGCAAATGGACTGATTGTTTTAAGATTTTCACTCAAACGGATATTTTTTAAATTCCAGCAGAATGAAAATGCTCTTTCTCCGATAGATGTAACAGAGTTATACATATTGACATTTTCTAATTGATAGCAACGATAGAAAGCGTAGTTGTAAATTGTTGTAACACCATCAGGAATCATAAAACTACCACTTCTACCAGCAGGGAATGCTCTTAAAACAGTTTTGTCTTCAGAGTAAACAACACCATCTATTGAACAGAATTTCGTGTTTGCCTCATCAACATCAATTTGTGTAAGTGAATCACATTCATTAAAAGCATTACTACCGAGCAATGAAAGTGAAGCTGGGAGTTTTAAGTATGTTAAATCAGACCCTGTAAATGCTTTTGCGATAATAGCAAATACAGGTTTTCCGTCAATAGTTTCAGGAATTATAAGTTTTGTTTTTGCTCCAACATATTCAGTTATATAAATTCTTTCATTCTGTACTCTGTACAAAAAGTCAGATTTAGTACCAACTTCAGGTGAAGAACTGGTAGAAGTAGTTTGCGTAACTGCTTCTGCTTTTGGTGAAGTGGGAATTATTATATTTACAAGTATAAGCGCAAATATAAGAACAAAAGAAAAAACACGTAATCTTTTCATAATATATCCTTTCGAAGTATAACTACTAATACACACAATATAATTATACTTTAAAAAACAATTAATTTCAATAGTAATGTTTGTATAATTTAAAAATTAACAATTTATATATACAATGAAAAAGTAAAAAGCAAAGCCACGA
>CALAEU010000167.1 GCA_937891215.1 uncultured Clostridia bacterium | reverse complement strand
GAATTAAAAGAATACTTTATTACAATGTCGCAATATTTCAACGATATTAAAGAAAAACAATATAAAAACTTTAATATGGAAATACTTTCAATGGGTATGTCAGGTGACTATGAAACCGCTATTGAATGTGGTTCAAATTTAGTAAGAATTGGCTCTCTTATTTATGGAGCAAGAATATATAAATAAGGAATATAAAAATTAAAACGGAGGAAACAAAAATGGATTTTAAAAACATAATTGGAAAAATTTTTGGTGAAGATGATTACGAAGGTTTTGAAGACGAAGAAATGGTCGAAGAAGAAGCGGTTCCATCTTATCAAAGTCCACGAACTATGAGCAGAACAGAAGATACTTACCGTCAGGAAAGACAGAGTACAAGAACACAAAGACGTATTCAACCTGTTCAGGAAGATGACCCTTCAAAAATTGTGAATATCCATACAACTGCAAAGTTACAGGTGGTTTTGTCAAAACCTGAAAGATTTGATGATGCTTCAGGAATTGCAGATAATCTTAATGATAAAAGAACAGTTGTATTAAATCTTGAAGGTACAAACCGTGATACTGCAAGACGACTTATTGACTTCCTTTCAGGTGTTGCTTATGCAAATGGTGGACAAATTAAAAAGGTTGCTAATAATACATACATTATTACACCTTATAATGTGGATATTTCCGGAGATTTAATTGACGAACTTGAAAATACAGGTATGTATTTTGGAAACTGATTAGAATTTTATAGTGGGTTTTACCCACATTATGTGAATAGAAAATATGGAAGCAGGTAAATGAATTATGATGACCCCATCACAATTAAAAGAATATGAATTTAAAACTGCAGGTCGTAACGCTTATAAAGCAGACGATGTGGATGATTTTTTTGCTGAAGTTGCGGCAAACTATACAAAGATGTTTCACGAAAACGGTGAACTTGTAAGACGTGTGGGACTTCTTGCAGACCGTCTTGAAAAATTCAAGAAGGAAGAAGAAGAAATTAAAAGTGCAGTTGTAAGTGCACAAAGAGCAGCAGATATTATTGTGCGTGACGCAAAAAATTCTGTTGCGGATGCAGAAAGTGAAGCAGAAGCAGTATTGGCGGCTGCAAAAAGCGAGGCTGAACTTATTAAAAGTGATGCAGAAAAACAAGCCATTGCTGACTCTGAACTTCTTCTTTCGATGACAAGAGATAAAGCACAGGATATAATAAGAAAAGCTAAAGAAGAAGCGCAAAGCATTTTGTTAGAAGCAAATTCAACTGCAAAAGACAGAATGGGTGCTGCTACAAGAACAATGACAAGTGAGTCACTTCATTATGACATGCTTAAAAAAGAAGTTGCACAGTTCAAGTCAGATATTCTCAGTCAATATAAGGCTCATATTGAGTTGATTTCAAAACTTCCTGATTTAGCAGATGAAGAAGCAAAGAAACTTGAAAGTGAAACCAAGCAGGAAGAACCTGAACAAGTTACATTACCTGAGATTCCTGAAGACACTAAAACTTTCACTCAGGAAGATGTAAAAGAAGAAGTTTTGGAATTAAGAGCAGAAGTAAATGCAATTAAAGAAGAAGTAAAAGAAGAAATTAAAGAAAATCCACAAGAAGCGGTAAATTCTGTTGCATTTATTAAAGAATCTGATGTTTTTGAAATAGATTCTGATGTGGATGCAAAGCTTGAAGATTTGTTTGAAGAAAGAATAGAAATAAATGTTCCAGAAGTAGTAGAGGGTCTTTCCGCAACTGATTTTGCAGAACCTGAAGATATTAAAATCACAAAAGAACAGACAGAAGAAGATGAAAGAAAAGCGGCTTTGGAATATTTCTCAAGTGAGAACAAAGATGATTTAATGGAAGTTGACGAAGAAATGCTTACTCAGGATGGCGAATTAGTTGTTAAAACTGATCTTCCTTTAAGTTTTTTTGATGAAACAGACAGTTTAGAGTTTGTTGATGATTTTGATGGTATAGAAAAAGAAGATGATATTGGTGCATTTTCATTTTCATCTGTTCAACCAAATGCTAATTCAAGAAAAAGACCAAGCAACAGAGTAACTGTTGACTCTGCTTACCTCGATTTTTTAGCTTCACAGAATGATAAAGAAGAAAAACCAGTTGAAATTATAGAAGACGATGATGATAACGAAGATTCTGACGAATTACCCAAAAAGGGTTTTTTCAGAAGAAGATAGGAGTAAAAAATGTCAATTATATTAAGTGTTATCTTTGTCTTGTCACTTGTTGGTATAGACCAGATAATAAAGTATTTTGTAATTGAATATTTAAAGCCAGTAGGTGTTGTCGAATTTATCGAAGGTTTTATCCGTTTTCGTTATGTGGAAAATACGGGTGCAGTTTTCGGTTCATTTTCTACACACACAGCCTTACTTACTGTTATTTCAATTGTTCTTTTAGGGGTTACAATTTATTTTCTTGTTTCACAAAAGAATAAATCAAAATTAGTGACTTTTACGCTTCTTTTGATGATTGCAGGGGGTATAGGCAATATAATTGACAGACTAAGACTCCATTATGTAGTTGACTATATAGAACCAACATTTGTGAATTTTGCGGTTTTCAATTTTGCAGATTGCCTTATTACTGTTGGCGGATTTGTTTTGATGATATATCTCATTGTAGATATTATGAAGGACGGTAAAAAATCAAAAACAGTAAAAGGAAATGAATTTTTAAAGGAAGAAACGGTGGCGGAAAATGAAACAGATTGAACTTATAGCCACCGATGAGGTTAAGGGGTTTAGAGTAGATAAAGCAATAGCTTTGCTTTATAGTGATTTATCAAGAAGTTCAGTGCAGAATCTTTTAGAAGAACAGAAGATTCTCGTTAATGGTAAAATTGCTAAAAAAAGTGAAAGTGTAAAAACGGGCGATATTTTAAATGTTGAAATTCCTGACCCTAAAACGCTTTCTTTAGAGCCACAGAATATACCTCTCGAAATCCCTTATGAAGATGAATATTTACTTGTCGTAAATAAACCAAAAGGAATGGTTGTGCATCCTGCGGCAGGAAATTATGACAAAACACTAGTTAATGCTTTGCTTTACCATTGTGGCGATTCACTTTCAGGTATAAATGGAGTTATACGCCCTGGTATTGTACATAGAATTGATAAAGATACAAGTGGACTTTTAGTTGTTGCAAAAACAGATTTGGCACACATAGGTTTAGCAGAACAAATAAAAGACCATTCTTTTAGACGCGAATATCGTACAGTTATAGTTGGTAATATCAAAGACGATAGAGGTACAATAAATCTTCCTATAGGTAGACACCCTGTGGACAGAAAAAAACAGACTGTTACAACTAAAAATTCAAGAGAAGCAATTACCCATTACGAAGTAATCGAGCGCTTTAATGGTTTTACATTTTTAAGAGTTATATTAGAAACAGGAAGAACTCACCAGATAAGAGTTCATTTCTCACACAGAGGAACACCTGTTGCGGGGGATGCGGTTTATGGTAACCCCAAAAAAACTTATGGATTAGATGGACAATGCCTTCATGCAGCAGTTTTAGGTTTCATTCACCCGATAACAAATGAATATATTGAATTTTCATCTGATTTACCAGACTACTTTGAGGATTTTTTAAGGAGAATTAAGTGATGATGGCAGATTATTCTAAATGGCTTCTTGTTTCAGATATTGACGGAACACTCAATAACAAGTTGCGAAGATTGCCAAAAGCAAATAAAATTAAAATTAAAGAGTATGTCGACAATGGCGGTTATTTCACCCTTTGTTCAGGTAGAAATCTGCAGTCACTGACACCACATTATAAAAAGTTGGATATCGAAACACCTGCTTTATTTTTAAATGGTGCTGGTATTTACGATTTCAAAACCAATAAAATGTTGAGTTTTACAGGCGTAAGCAAAGAAACTGAAGAGAAAATCAAAGAGTGCACATCTTTAGTAAAACAAGCAGAAGTTTCTGTTTTTACAGATGATATGATTTACCATATCAAACCTAAACTTTTTGGTTACATAATGTCCTGGGTAGATAATTTAGATAATACTGTATGTAAAGATTTAAGTGAAGTACCAAGTGGTAACTGGGGTAAAATCATTTTCTTTGGTCTGCCACATACACTTAAAAAAGTTGTTGAGTTTTTTAATAAAGAAAATGTAAAACCTCTTTGTAACACATTCAGAAGTTCACTTTTAACTGTTGAAGTTGTAGCAAAAGATGTTGATAAAGGCAAAGGCGTTATGCGTCTTGCAGAGATTTTAGGAGTTGAAAAAGAAAATATTGGTGCAATAGGTGATTACTATAACGATGTTCCAATGCTTAAGTCTGTAAATCACCCGGCGTGTTGCGGTCAGGCACCCAGCGATATAAAATCACTTGCAGAATATGTTGCTTGTCACTGTAACAAAGGTGCAGTAGCAGATTTTATAAATTATTTAGAAGATAAATATATATTAAACGGAGGGAAAAGCAATGGATAATACATCCAAAAAAGAACTTTCTGTAATTGCTACAAAAGTTCGCAAAGGCATTATTGAAGGTACATTCAATGCAAAATCAGGTCATCCAGGTGGTTCTTTATCAATAGCGGAAACACTTACATATCTCTATTTTAAAGA
>CALAEU010000166.1 GCA_937891215.1 uncultured Clostridia bacterium | reverse complement strand
TTTACAGCTTGGGCTAATTGTCTAGAGCAATTAAGTAAAATAAGTAAGCCTCTCTACCCAATGTTAGTAGGTTCTGAAGCTTACAGAGCTGGTAACACAGTTTTCATAAAAGCAAAAAACACAGCATTCCCTGCACTCTTTAAAAACAAAATGAATTTCGAACAGATTCAGGAAGCAATAATGAGAGCAACCGGAGAAAAATTAAGACCCGCTATTTACAATGATGGTCAATCCCCTGCAGCGAATGAAAATGCGGAACCTGTTGATGTTTTAATTTCAAAACTCAATAAAATGCAGATAGATTTTATAGTCGAAGAATAAATTAAAAAAAGGATGGTACAATAATATGAAAGCAAGAATTCCTAACCAAGGCGGTAACTCACAAGCAAATATGATGAAGAAAATTCAGGATATGCAAAACGAAATGGCACGCGTTCAGCAAGAAGTTGAAGAAAGTGAATTTGAAGCTTGTTCAGGTGGCGGTGCTGTTGAAGTTAAAGTAAATGGTAAACACGAAATTCTTTCTGTAAACATCAAACCAGAAGTTGTTGACCCTGATGATGTTGAAATTCTTTCAGATATGATTGTTGCTGCAACTAACGAAGCATTAAGAAAAGCATCTGAAACAATGGAACAAAAAATGGGTGGCGTTACAAGTGGCCTCGGACTTCCTGCAGGTTTCGGTTTTTAATCTATGGCGACTTATGATGTAGCAGCTCTAGAAAAATTAGTAGAGCAGTTTCAAAAAATACCATCTATCGGCAGAAAAACTGCGCAGAGAATGGCTTTTCATGTCCTTGATTTGCCTGATAATGAAGCAAAAGAATTTGCCGATGCAATAATGGAAGCACACACAAAAATACACCACTGTTCACTCTGTCACAATTTAACAGAAAATGAACTTTGTCCCATTTGTGAAAGTGTAACCCGTGACCATTCACTTCTTTGTGTTGTTGAAGACCCTCGCGATGTACCCGCTCTTGAAAGAACAAGAGAATTCTCTGGCGTATATCATGTTTTACACGGTACAATTTCGCCAATGAATGGTGTAGGGCCTGAACAACTTACTATAAAGTCACTTGTAGAAAGAGTTGCCACTGGCGAAATAAAAGAAGTTATTATGGCAACAAACCCTACTTTAGAAGGTGACACAACTGCAATGTACATAGGCAAACTCTTAAAACCTTTTGAAGTAAAAGTCACAAGACTTGCTTATGGTATTCCTGTCGGTGCCGATATAGAGTACGCAGATGATGTTACTTTACTCCGTGCTCTTGAAGGCAGACGCGAATTATAAATTTAATGCTAAAAAACAAGAAAGGATGAAATGATTATGCCAAAAGCTGAAAGCAAAACAGTTGCACAAAACAAAAAAGCGTACCACGATTATTTCGTCCTTGAAACTTATGAAGCAGGGATTGAACTTTGTGGTACTGAAGTAAAATCTTTAAGACTTGGCAAAGTCAATCTCAAAGATTCATGGTGTAGTGTTGTAAATGGTGAAATGCTCGCAAATGGTGTGCATATTTCACCTTACGACCACGGCAATCGTTTTAACCGTGACCCGTTAAGACCTAAAAGACTCTTAATGCACAAAAAAGAAATTATGCGTCTTATGGGTGAAGTTAAACAACAAGGTTGTGCTTTAATTCCTCTTTCCATATACTTTAATTCTCAGGGCAGAGCAAAAATGCAACTCGGTCTTTGTAAAGGTAAAAAACTCTATGATAAAAGAGCCTCTCTTAAAGAAAAATCAGCAAAACTTTAAATCTTTCCGTTGGAACCGTGAACAAGATTGTCAACGAGTTAATCCAAAACGGTGCATTAGTGTATAATGACAGCGATATTGAGATTATCCATAAGCCGCATGATAACCACGGAGGCAGGGATTTGCAGATTTTTGCGGAAATGGTGGAGAAGGGAGAGGTGCTTTCCGCACGTTTGCGTGAGATTTATACAAAAGAACTTTATATTGTGGGAAAAGAATCCGATTTTGCCTGTGCAGAATTGTTTTTAAAAGCGTGCACGGAAGAAGCGGTCGATATGGACGAATTAAAACGTGTATCCTGTGTTTTGGCAAGATATTACCGCATCACCGGAAATACGAAGGAATTTTTCAAATATGCACTAAAGGTAACGGCATTGGAAGGCTGTAGCGAGATGTGTTACGAGATTGGTGAGTTTTATTATGAAAATAAAGAATGGACAAAGAAAGAGATGATGAAAAAAATGAAATTGAATCAAGAAATGATTGGAACTTTAATTCAAATGCGTGATGGGTTGTTGCCTAAATTGATGAACCGAGAAATTTTTATAAATGGATAAATTAAAAGATAAAAAAGTTTTATTATTAAATTTGTTAGGTATTAAATCTCCTGAAGAAATTCCTAATCCAGTGAACAAGATTTGTCTGGCGCACACTGCAGAATATCTGGAACGTCCA
>CALAEU010000165.1 GCA_937891215.1 uncultured Clostridia bacterium | reverse complement strand
CCATCTTTTTCTCCAAACGGGGCATCATAAAACCACGCCAACCGATTTCTTCACCAAGACCGCCAATAGAAAACATCATTGCGTTCACAACGGAATACAAAGGCATTACCGCAATCATCGCATCATAGCTGTTCATGATCATCTGTGAAAATGTTGCAGAAAGCATCATTACGAGAAGCCATGGCACACGGTCCTTTACATGTTCAAATACTGATGTTCCAAAATAGGATTCTTCACTTGGACTTACACCGGCCATGAGGCTCATATCCTCGGTTGTTTCTTCCTGTAAAACATCCATCGCGTCATCGATAGTTACAATACCAACCATACAGTTTTCAACATCAACAACAGGAAGTGCTAAAAAGTCGTATTTATTTAATAAATTAGCAACTTCTTCTTTGTCGGCGTGAGTGTTGACTGTAATCATATTAGTTTCCATTACATCGGAAATAACAATATCGTCATCTTGTGTTAAAAGTTCTTTTGCAGTAATAATACCTAACAATTTATGTTTCTCAACAACATAACAAGTGTAAATTGTTTCAAAGTGAACATCTGAAGACTTGATTTTTTTAAGTGCATCACCAATTGTCATTGTAGGCAAAAGTGTGATGTATTCAAGAGTCATAATACTACCCGCACTGTCTTCAGGGTAGTTTAAAATTTGGTTTATGCTTTCCCTCTTATCGCCTGCCGCACTTAACATTCTGCTTACAACATTAGCAGGCATTTCTTCAATAACGTCAACAGCATCGTCAATGAACATTTCATCCATAATGTGCTTTAACTCTTTATCAGTAAATGCCTCTAAAAGCACTTGCTGAGAATCTGCTTCAAGGTAAGTGAAAACCATAGCAGCATTTTCTTTCGGAATCAATCTGAATAAAAGCACCATTTCTTTTTCGTCAAATTCTGGTAAAAGAGTAGCAGTATCAACAGGATTCATTGTGTCGAAAATGCTTTTTATAGCTTTATATTCTTTTTTCTCAAATAATTTAATGATAATATCTTTATCCATAATCTTAACCCCTTTCTTTTATTATTGTCATTAGGTTAAGAAATAAAAAAACCGAGCATAATGCTCGGCGGTTAATTTTGCAAAATGCCACAAAACCGAAAAATATCAATTTTTCAGTCCATAACACAAAAAACAGATGCCACTTGTGGCTTCGTTTTTAAACCGCCAAAATATCGGATTTTATTTCTCGCGTGACTACAACTACCGCCAGCGTCCATCTGTTTTTCCCCCTTTGTTTTTCAACATTTTTGTTCATTAAAAGTACATAAATAAATATAATACAATTTATACACATTGTCAAGAAAAAATCAATGTTTATATTAACAAAATATGCTCGTAACCGTAAATGGTTACGAGCACTTGGTCTTTGTTGTTTTTATGTATTTATTATTCGTCCACATCGCCTACATCAACAAGAACGCCATCGCTACCCATAACCTCTGGTAACTTGCCGTCCCATTTGTTCCACTTTACATAATCAACATAATCAGGTGATTTTGCAAGTGCTTCCTGAATGAGTCTGATGCTTTCAGCTTCCGCTTCTGCTTGTGCGATTTTCTGTTTTGCTTCAACTTCAATTCTTACAAGGTCCTGCTCTGCTTTTAAAGCTTGTTGTTGTGCAGTTTGTTTTGCTTCAACTGCAGCATTGAATTCTTCTGAGAAATCAAAATTAACAATGTTGAAAATTTCAACTTCTATACCGTAAGAATTGATTTTTTCAGATAACGCTTCTTTAATCTGGTCGCCTACTGTCTGACGCTTTGTAATAAGTTCTTCTGCAGTAAATTGTGCAGTAACTGCTTTAATGCTCTCCTGAATTGCAGGAACAATAATTACTGTACCGTAATCTTTACCGACATTCTGATAAAGAGAAGCAGATGCTTCACTTCTTACGTGGTAGTTTACTGCAACTACATAAGAAATAATCTGCAAGTCTTTTGAAGATGCACTACCATCTGTTTCTACCTTTTGTGTACGGTTATTCATCTGAACAACAGTCTGTACCAATGGCATTTTGAAGTGTAAGCCTTCATCAAAAACATTCTCTTCAACTGCACCAAAAGTTAAAACTACACCTGTGTGACCTGCTTTAACCACTGTAAAACAAGTTAAACACACACCAGCAACGAGTACAATACAAATTGCTGCAATCACAATTTTCACTACATTCTTTTTCATAATAAATTCCACCCTTTCAAATCCAATTAACTTGGTTCTTTTATTCTAACAATTTTCGACAGTAAAGTCAATTAAAAATCACTTTCTCAACTGTCTTTCACTTCGTTCTAACAATTTCTTCACTCTCGGTCTGTTGAATCTTTGAATAATTACAAAAACGGAATCAACTAATGCGGCAATAACAGATGTTATTATAAATTCTACGACAGAGTTTAACTGAACTGAAACAATGAGTGGTAAGAAACTAAATAAAATTATTATTTCGTGTACCACCTCTGCACCGCACATAGTTCTTATAATATCCTCTTTTGAATTATCTTTCAAAGAAAAACTTTCAGGACTGTATGTAGGTGCAAACTTTTTCCATTTTTTCACCTTTAAAAACTTATAGAGTTTTTTCTCGAATTTCTTTTCGTTAAACCATTTTGAATTGCAATTCAAGTTAGGAGCAATAAATTTATTGCAAATTTCACCAACAAAAAGCCGCATAGCGAAATGATATAAAGCAGTGCAAAATGTAATTGAAAGTATTAAAAACAAATCTGTTTTAAAATACAAATTCAATAAGACAGATATAACTGAAAGAGCAAGTAAAACTACAGTAATTCTTTTCATCGTTTTTTTCATATCATTCACCTACCTGAAAATTCTTACAATACAATACCCAACATAAAAAAACTCTTCTCTTAATAAAAACGGTATTTTTGTTTTTAATGATTTATACATTGAAGTAGTTGTCGGAGAAGAAAGTGCGTTTATGTTATAATCTTCTGCCATTAGCATTGACCTTTTCATGTGGAGCGGGTCACTGACAATTATTGCAGTTTCAAGGTCGTTTTCTTCCATTATTTCTTTTGAAAATTCAAGATTTTCTTCAGTTATAGTTGACTTTTCTTCTGTTAAAATTCTTTCTTCGGGTACTCCTTGTGATAAAGCATATTCTTTTGCGACTTGCGAATCTGATTTATAACTACCTTCACCAAAGCCACCGGTTAAAATAATGTAATCAACAAATCCGTCTTCGTAAAGTGCAATTGCGTGGTTTATCCGCTCACGATAAACCGGTGAAACACCATCTTCCCAAACAGATGCACCTAAAACGATTGCAACATCTGACGGTGATTTTTCATCCGATTTGCCATAATTCCAGATACTGACAGCAATTGTTGACATAAAAACTATCGAAAGGAATAACATTACAACACCCGAAGCAACTAGAATTTTACATTTTTTATTATTCATTATTTTTCTGCCTCAAACATAATTATCATAGCCTTTTCACCCTCTGGCAAAGGTAAAGTAAGACCATAATTCATAAGTTCAATACCTTCCATTGTGTAAACCTTATCGGGATTATCAATATCATAAATCTTATATTCTGTAGCTGTTTTAAGACCGTTTAAGAAAAGTGTATATTCGGTATCTTTTACATTTGCTCTTTTATAAATAAGCGCCATACCGCTACTTGCATCCTCAGTTGAGAACTGCATTGCCAACATTTTGTCTTTATCGAAGCTACCGAATTCAATCGGATAATATCTTTCACCCATCTGTGCTCGTTGCTCGTTATAATACTGGAATTCAGGGTTCTGATGTGAGAAGAAATCCATGAGCATAAGTGGCATTATAGCAGACCTACAAGTATACTCATCAATCATGTAAAGATTTGCTCCTGTTATCGGCAACCAGAATGAAACACCGTAAGTCTGTGCCTGAGTTGCTTCAAATAAATCAGGATGATAATCACAGTTATAGTCACTTCTCCAGAATGCAATACTACGATAAGCCATTTCTAAATCAAGTCTTTTACCACCTGAAGCACAGTTGTCTATTATAAGACCTGGAACATTTTCTGTAAGGTAATCTAAATATTTATATTCGTTTGTTACATAGTGGTTTTCGCAGATACCTGTTCTGCCGTTATAATATTCGCTATCTGCTTTTTGCCAGTATTTAAGTGGAGCAAAGTTAAAGTCCTGACGGTAAATTGTAACTCCGTTTTCCTTTAGTGACGCTAAAATGTAATCGGAATAATACTTTAACGCGTCTTCATCTGCAAGATTCCACATAAGGTTATCTTCACCATCAACTGAAATAAGCCACTCTGGGTTTTCCATACCTTTATTATAGAATTCTGTACCAGGGAAAACTCTTTCAGGCTCATACCAGAGAGTGTGTTTAAGTCCTTTTTTCTTTGCATAATCAGAAAGCTCAATTATACCATTGTCATATCTGCTTTTATCAACAGTCCAGTTGCCAACGCCATCGTACCAGCCCTCGTTGTAACTGTACCAACCAGCATCCATCCAGAATGCATCTGTATGTTTAAATACTTCTTTATCCAACCCATTAAGAACTTCAATAATTTCGTCAGATGTTCTTGTTGACATTGGTCCTGCAACTTCCATTACTGTGTAAGAACTCTGTGTTACATTTTCAGGGTAAACGCAGTCCATAACCCATTCTCTGAACATATTAAAGCCTTTTAAAGCGTTGTCAGTCTCATATGTCTCATAAAAGCTTACTGAAACAAGCGGTGAACGAACTTCTTCACCGGGAAGAAGGTATGCATTAAAATTCTCTTGCTTTGCGGTAATAACAGTTTCACCGTTTTTATTACTGAACGATGATGCCCATTGACCAGTCCAACCGATACCCACAACCATACCAAACTCTTCACCGAAGATATTGAAATACGGCAGATAATTTTCTGTAGGCTTACCATCTACTCCGCCAAAACCAAATGTTTTAGCAGATAAATCTTTTTTAATGAGTGAAAAGTCGCTTGCCGCAGTGTTACTACCCATTGAATAGTAAAGTTCTGCCTTGCCTGTCGCAAAAGATGAATTAAGTGCATAAAAATCACTTACTACACCTGAATTTTCTGCACCAATATTTTTTATGTAAACAACCCATTGACAAGTTGCATTCTGTGGGAAAAGAGTTGCTTCAACTGTTACCTGAAGTCCGTTATTTTTATTAGTGAAAATTATATTTTTGGTTTCACCATTCTGATATTTCTTCTCAGCATCTTTTACTTCTATATTATTCCAGTCTGAAATACTGAATTCTTTACCGTCAATCTTAAATGCAAACGGAAGATTATTTGTAACTGTGTTCAATAAGTTTTCATCAAACCATTTTTTACAAAATTCATTTTCTTCCTTTGAAACCATCGCTTCAGTAGCATCTATTGTGCCGAACTTAATATCCTTTTTATATTCTATTGCCTTGATATTTTCTTCGTTGAGCACAATAAGACCCCCACATGAAACTACAAAATAAATAACTGCAAAAATTGCATTGAAAATTCTTGGTTTTCTTATTGCTTTTAATATGAATGTTACTAAAAGAAGAATTGCTGATAAAGCAAATGTAACTGTATATACAGTAATGACGGTATTATCATCATTATAAGTTGTGTCGTTCATTACAGGGTTCATTTTTGCATTTATTCCCCATATCAACCCCTGGAATAAACCACAACCTGCTAAAAATGTAACGAGTTTTACAATCCAGTTAGCATTTTTAAATATTGTTTTTACGAACATCATCATAAACCAACCAAGTGCAACACTTGTAAGTACTGTATAAAGATGAACATCTCCACTGCTTAAAGTTCCGTCAAATATGTACCACAACGAATATGCCGCATAACACATTAAGCCCAGTAATACAGTTGTGACACTTAAGTCAACAATCCAATTGTCTTTTAATTTTTTCAGCATATTTATTCCTCCTGAAGTGTGTATTTATTTTACAAAAACACAACTGTTTTCAATTTTTTCTATATCTACATTCCCGATTTCTTCAAAAAAGAACAGTGAAAATTGCCAATCAAAGCATTTATCTAAATAAGAAAATATTTTATGCATAACCTTATTTTTAATTTCATCATCGACATCATCTTCAAAATCAATTATAAATACACTGGTGAAAAAATCATCTGTAATAACCTTACGCACAAGATAAATTTTTCTGATTTTATTTTCATCTATTGATTTAATGAAACTCAAAACATCTTCCAACATTCCATCTGGTAAATTTTCCGTCACAAGCACATCTTTTTTATCAACAAATTGCATTTTGATATATTTATCATTTGCACTCTGAATCAAATCGACCGCTTTTTCACGGTAAATTTCAAGTTCTTCTTTATTTCCTGTAAGGCAACAGAATTTACCTATATTTTCCAGACCTTCTTCAATAAAATTACTGTTTTCAATTGCTTTATATATAATCCCCGAAAATGCATATATGACAGCAGGTTTCTGGGTAATTATATTACATTCCCTGCAATTAATTGCCGGGAAAATAAAAAAGAAAGGAGATACAAAAGAATGATTGCAAAATTATTAGTTGCATGTGTATCATGGTCTTGGTGGATTGAAACAACATTCACAAGTGCAATTCTATTTGGAGAATATGAATATCCTAGACCAAAAGTTAATGGCCAAATATCTAACATTCTTACCATCCACACTCATTTGAATATCAACTATTGAAGTATTAAACCCGCTATTAATATAATTTTTACTCCCCATTTTGTAGTAC
>CALAEU010000164.1 GCA_937891215.1 uncultured Clostridia bacterium | reverse complement strand
CCATTCAAATCAAAAAAATTCCTATAATCTGCATTAACAAAATCAACCTGATACTTTTCAGCAGCTTCATACAATTTTTCCAACATAAATGGTACATACATATCATCTGATTCTAACACTGAAATATATTTTCCCTTTGCTTGTTCAATACCTACATTTATAGTGTGTCTTATTATTAGAATAAATCCGGAATTTGGTAAAAAGAAATTAAAATGAAAAAAACGATATTAATAATTGCCTTTTTTGTCGCTTTTGTGGCATCTTCTCAAGTTAAAACAGGAGTTGAAGTATTGAGAGATATGGAATTTGCTCCTCTGAAAGGGAAGAAAGTAGGATTGATAACCAACCCGACAGGAATTGACAAAAACTTTATTTCTACGATCGATATCCTATTCAATGCTGATAGTGTAGAATTAGTTGCTCTTTTTGCTCCTGAGCATGGAGTGAGGGGAGATGTGGCAGCTGGTGCTTATGTTGCTACGTCAACAGACAAAAAGACTGGAGTTAAGGTATATTCTCTATATGGTAAAACCAAGAAGCCAACAGCTGCAATGCTTAAGGGAATTGATGTGTTGATCTACGATATTCAAGACATAGGTTGTCGGAGTTATACATTTATCTCCACTATGGGAAAAGCGATGGAGGCTTGTGCTGAAAATGGAGTGAAGTTTATGGTTCTCGATCGACCTAATCCTCTCGGTGGCGAAAAGGTGGAAGGGTGTCTTGTCGATAGTCAGTGCATTTCATTTGTTAGTCAATATCCCATTCCTTATATTTATGGTCTTACAGCAGGAGAGTTAGCAACTTATCTTAATGAGGAAGGCTTATTGAAAAATGGTATTAAAGCGAACCTTGAAATTATTGAAATGAAAGGTTGGGAATATAGTTGTGGATTATAAGCAATCCGCCGAAAAGGAATGAACCGAGAATGCCGATATTCGGCTTCCACACGGCAAAAATAACAAGTGCTATCGCAAGCCAGCCTCTGTCACCGAAGCCGTCATTTGACCAAACACCGTCAGCGTAATCCATAACATAATAAAGACCGCCAAGACCTGCAATAACACTTCCGATTATTGTTGAAACGTATTTGTATGCAGAAACATTTATGCCTGCAGCATCAGCGGTAGCAGGGTTTTCACCAACTGAACGAAGGTTAAGACCAACGCGTGTACGGTTAAGTGTGAATGAAACTACGAAAGCAATTACAATAGCGAGATAGGTAAGGAAATCGTGTGAGAAGAATAGTTCGCCAAACCAACCTAAATCATCTGCAAATGGGAGTTTCTGGGAAAAGAAAGAACTTGTTTTTGTAAGTGCGATTGATGGTAATTCACTATTTGTAATATTTATAAGTGATGCACCAAGGAAGTTACCAAGACCAATGCCGAGTGTGGTAAGAGCAAGACCTGTAACGTTCTGATTTGCGTGAAGGGTTACAGTTAAGAAACTATAAATAAGTCCCATAACAGTAGAACCTGCAATAGCACATAAAAACGGAATGATAATTGCAAGAAATGCGTTCATAGAGGCAATATCGTTACCACAGGCATTTTCATAAAGGAATGAACCAACAACACCGCTTATAGCACCAACATACATAACACCGGGAATACCGAGGTTAAGGTGACCTGATTTTTCCGTAACTATTTCGCCGACTGAGCCATAAAGAAGCGGAACACCAAGGAGAATTGCACGGCAGATAAATTGAATAATCATGCTTTAACCTCCTTTTTGTTGTGACGGAATTTAATTGAATAGTGAATAAAGAATTCACATGCAACAAGCATAAGAATTACTATACCAACAATGATTTCTGAGAATGATGAGTTTAGGAGTGATGTGTCTGCAACCTTTGCAACACCTAATCTTAAAAATACTACAATAGCAGTCATAAGAACCATAATAAATGGATTGAACTGACCGAGCCATGACATAAGAATAGCTGTAAAGCCCTGACCGCCAACAAGGTTAGTGTTGATTGTGTGGTCTTTACCTGCAACGAGGAGCATACCTGTAACACCGCAAAGAGCACCAGAAATAATCATTGTGCGTATAATAACTTTTTTAACATTTATACCAATGTAACGAGCAGTGTTCTGACTTTCACCAACAACAGAAATTTCATAACCCTGTTTACTGTATTTAAGGTAAATGAACATAAACACAGTAATAACAGAAACAATTGCAATGTTTACAAAATAATCGTTGTTTCCGACAACAGGGAAGTTACCATAAGGAACAGGGTTAATAACATTTGAACCGCCCCCCTCAATGTAAACATAATAAGCAATCATCTGGGTTGCTATGTAGTTCATCATAAGGGTGAAAAGTGTTTCATTTGTATTAAAAAGTGCTTTGAAAATTGCAGGGATAACGCCCCATATAGCACCTGCGAGAATACTTGTAACAACAATTACAATAATGAGAGCAGGGTAGGGGAGTTTCTCACCGAATTGTATCATACAGAAAATAGAAGCAAGACCACCCATAAGAGCTTGTCCTTCAGCACCACAGTTCCAGAATTTCATTTTGAAGGCAGGAGTGAGAGCGAGTGCGAGACATAAAAGAATTACAATTTCCTGTAAATATTTCCAGAGCATTGTAGTACTGCCTTCAAGCAATCTGCCAAATACACCTGTGAACATAATATTGTAAGTGTCTCCAAGATTTTTTTCAGTAACTGCCATTGAAAGAATACCTACAAAGAGAAAACCGACTAAAATTGTTATAGCTCTTATAAGCCATGCTTTCCATTCAGGCATATCATCGCGTTTAACAACGTGAAAAAGTGGTTCGCGATGTTTGGTTTCAGTAATTTTAGCCATTGTTATTCTCCTTTCCGTCATCGGATGTTTTAGTCATAAGAAGACCAATTTCTTCTTTAGTAGTAGTTCTTGCGTCAACAATACCTGTGATTTTACCAGAACCAATAACCATAATTCTGTCACAGAGTTCTAGAAGCACATCAAGGTCTTCACCGACAAAGATAATAGCAACACCCTTTTCCTTTTGCTGATTGAGAAGATTATAAATCATATAAGATGAGTTAATATCAAGACCACGAACAGGGTAAGCGACCATTAAAACAGTAGGAGAAGCGGCAATTTCACGGCCAACAAGAACTTTCTGCACATTACCGCCAGAAAGTCTTCTTACCGGTGTACTTGCGCTTGGCGTAACAACCTCAAGGTCATTTATGATTTTCATAGCAAGGTCTTTAGGCGACTTGCGTTTTAAGAAGAAGGAGTGACCTTTTGAGTAGCTTCTTAACATCATATTATCGACAATATCCATATTGCCTACAAGCCCCATACCAAGTCTGTCTTCAGGAACGAATGAAAGACGCACACCCATTTGTCTTATCTGCATAGGTGTTTTATCTCTTAAACTTTCTTTTTTATTTGTTTTAGGGTCAAAGTAGAAAATATCACCAAATTCAAGTCTCTGAAGACCTGCAATAGATTCAAGTAATTCTCTCTGACCTGAACCAGCAATACCGGCAATACCTAAAATTTCACCACTTTTTGCAGTGAATGAAACATTATCAAGTACAGTAGCACCGACTCTGTCAACACAGGTAATACTGTTTACTGTAAGTCTTTCCTCTGTGTTTTTAGGTTCGTTTCGTTGAATGTTAAGCGAAACCTTTTTACCAACCATCATTTCAGTAAGTTCGTTTTCATTTGTTTCTTTTGTATTTACCGTTCCTACATATTCACCTTTACGAAGAACAGAAACTCTGTCAGAAAGCGAAAGAACTTCGTGAAGTTTGTGAGTGATGATAATAATACATTTACCATCGTCACGCATACGTCTTAAAACATTAAAGAGTTTTTCAGTTTCCTGTGGAGTAAGAACTGCAGTAGGTTCGTCAAGAATGAGAATATCTGCACCTCTGTAAAGAACTTTTATAATTTCAACTGTCTGTTTTTCAGAAACTGACATTGTATAAATTTTCTTTTCAGGAACGAGTTCAAACCCGTATTGTGAACTGATTTTTTTAATTTCTTCAGTAGAGGTGTCGACTCCGTGACAGCGGATGGCAACACGGTCATTCTGATTAAAGATGCAGAAGACACCAACGATGTCCACTTCGGTATGCGAAAAGTTGAAGCGCAATATAATACATCCGGTAATATTGCAAAGCTTTCTTTTGTGGACGAAGAATCCGGCATCACCATTGAGGTAGAAGTGCTGGAAGCTGATTCTGATGAAATCCGTTCCTGGATCGACTCCATTGATGTTGTTTCCCCACGAAGCTTCTCTTATGGTAAAGAAATGGAGGCTCTTGCCCAGCTTTCCTATGAAAAAGTCGAATCTGGATTCCAAAATACAGCTTCTGTTTCCAATGTAAACAGAGATACTGTTCTGGAACTGGCAAAAGCAGAGTGTACACGCTCCGACTATAATGTGTACAGCATCAGCTACGATCAGGATAGCAAAATGTGGAAAGTAGAGTTTGGTATTTCCTGGGATTCTTACTACTATGAAGTGATCTATATGAACAACAACGGCCTGACCCAACTGGTAGCCACCCGGCCTTATCCGGAAGCTGGAGAAGATTTACTCCCCAAGCCCAGCGAGTATACCTAAATCATTTATGCCAGCTTCTCGGTTACAGAGAAGCTGGCTCTTTCATTCTTTTCAAAATAATGATAGGATAGATGTCGGATTCATACACAAATTTCCGTCTATTAGGGTGAGGAAACAAAAG
>CALAEU010000163.1 GCA_937891215.1 uncultured Clostridia bacterium | reverse complement strand
TATTGGTATCATTGATTTATTTAATCCTTTATTTGTTAAATGACACATTTTACATCCTAAATTACAGAAATGATGGGTTGGGACACAAACAACATCTTTATCTTCTTTATTAAAAAGTAAAGACATTTCAATAATTCTTTTTTCAATTCTTGAAACATAAGAGCGTGAGATTTTAAGAACTTTTGCAACTTCATTTTGTGTCATGGGGAAATTTCCGTTAAGACCATAACGCATAACTATAATTTGTTTATCGCGTTTGTTTTTGATATTATCAATTATTTCAATTGTTTTTTTTAGTTTATCTTTATAATCAATATCATCAATTATTGTATCGTCAATTGAAATAATATCCATAAGAGTCAGGGGATTACCTTCATTATCAACGTCAATAGGTTCACTAAATGAAATTTCCTGTGATGTTTTTTTGATGTTTCTGAAATACATTAAAATTTCATTTTCAATGCATCTTGAAACATAAGTTGCTAGTTTTGTTCCTTTCTCTGGTTTGAAACTGTTTATACCTTTTATTAAACCAATCGTTCCGATTGAAATTAAATCATCTTGATCACTGTAAGTTGAATAATACTTTTTAATTATGTGTGCAACCAGTCGCAAATTGTGTTTAATTAATTTTTCCTTTGCGGTTTCACTACCATTTATCATTTTCTCAATCGCTTCAGCTTCTTCTTTTTTTGAAAGTGGTGGTGGAAACGATTCTGCATTTGTTATGTGGAGTATAAATACAAGCAAGTTACTGAATAAACTGAAAATATCCATAATTAACACCTCTTGAAAGGTATATTCAGTTATTTTAGTTACTTTGCAAGTCCAAGAAAAAAGAGTGATTATATGTCAAAAATTGAGCAATTTAAGCTGACTATACGATTCTCAACTACATTTATACTTTGTGCGATTCTTTCTGCAGTATATTTTGTTGTCTGGAATAATGTATACAACCCTGAATTCGAAAATCAGTTCAGGGGTCAGGGTAAAATGTTCTTAGTAACGGTATATTTTTTAATATTACTCGTTACAAGTATTGCTTTAGGTGCTTCTAAAGTAGATAAATTCAGAAAAAGTGAGATTATTTTTTATCAGATTCTCGCTGTTGTGTTCGCCAACTGTATAGCGTACGCCCAGATTTGTTTACTCGAAGCAGTTTTAGCAAATATTTTGGGTATGCTTTATATCCTTCTTATACAAGCTACTGTAATTGTAGCGTGGACTTTAGTTTCTACTGAAATTGTTAGAAGATTAAGTCCACCTGAAGAAATGCTCATAATTTATGGTAGCCATCTCGCAACTGAGATAGTTTATAAAATGAGTGTTATGGAAGAACGCTACAAAATCAACGAATCAGTTAATGTTGATGTCGGTTTTGATGAAATAAGAGAAAAAATTGATAAATATAAAAGTGTAATTATTTGCGATGTTCCTGCAAGAATGCGTAATGATATACTTAAATATTGTTATCAGGAAAATAAAAGTATATATGTAGTTCCTAAAATTTCTGATATTATTGTCAGAAGTGCGGCAGAAATCACTTATTTTGATTCGCCTATATTGCATGCCCATTCACAAGGCTTGACAATTGAACAGAGAGCAGTTAAACGCCTTATGGATATTTTCTTATCTCTTTTCGCACTTATTGTTTTTTCACCAATATTTATAATAATTGCACTTTCAATTAAGTTATATGATGGTGGTCCTGTATTTTATAAACAAAGACGTGCAACGAAAGATTTACGTGAATTTGATATTTTGAAATTTCGTAGTATGATTGTTGATGCTGAAAAAGATGGACCACAACCTGCATCTGATAATGACTCCAGAATCACTCCTGTTGGTAAGGTTATAAGAGCCTTAAGGGTTGACGAATTACCACAGATTATTAACATTTTAAAAGGTGATATGTCTGTTGTAGGTCCGCGACCAGAGAGAATTGAACACGTTGAAAAATATTCAAAAGAAATACCAGAGTTTCCTTGCAGGTACAAAGTCAGGGGAGGGCTTACCGGTTACGCACAGGTATTTGGTAAATATAATACTTCTGCATATAACAAACTCAAAATGGATTTAATGTATATACAAAAATACTCAATTGGTCTTGATATTAAACTAATTATTATGACTATCAAGATTTTGTTCAAAAAAGAAAGTACAGAGGGTTTTAAAGAAAAAAAAAGGAAGAGTGCTGATAAATAATGCTTTATTATATGATTATGGCTGGTGGTATCGGAAGCCGATTCTGGCCATATAGCCGTAAAGATAAACCCAAGCAGTTCCTGGATTTCTTCGGAGCCGGACAGACGCTTTTACAACTCACCTTCAACAGATACAGTAAAATTGTACCTCAAGA
>CALAEU010000162.1 GCA_937891215.1 uncultured Clostridia bacterium | reverse complement strand
AAACTGCAATATTATCAATATAGACTTCACCTAAAACATTATTTGCACCAATATAGCCCGAAACCTCATTTCTTGTAATAGCAACAAAAAATCTTGAATTTTCCTTTTCAAGCTCTGCTCTTAAAGCACCCGCACTCCACGGAACAGAAAAGCACTGCTTTTCGAGTAACGCCAAATCTTTTATATGGCTTTCATTCATTGGTTCAATTTTTATATCATTAATCATTTTGCATCATACCATGTTTTACCACAATTAACATCCGCTATAAACGGAACGCTCATTGTGACCGCATTTTCCATTTCTTGTTTTAAAAGAAGTGAAACTTCCTCCTGTTTACTTTCAGGTGCTTCAATAATCAATTCATCGTGCACCTGCATAATAAGATGAGCCTCGGGAACTTCTTTTTTTAGTCGCTCCCACACTTTAATCATAGCAATTTTAATAATATCTGCCGCTGTCCCCTGAATCGGCATATTCATAGCTACTCTTTCGCCAAAATTACGAAGATTTGCATTTGAAGAAGTAAGTTCAGGCAAATATCTTCTTCTACCAAACACTGTTTCGGCATACCCCTTGTTTTTTGCATCTGCCTTGCATTTTTCCATAAATGCCGCTACGCCTGAATAATTTGCAAGGTAACCTTTTATATACCTGTCTGCTTCCTGTACCGAAGTACCAATATCATTAGAAAGACTGAAAGCACCAATTCCGTAAACGATACCAAAGTTTACAGCCTTCGCTTTTCTTCTGTCGTCGCTTGTAACTTCATCCATCGGAACAGAGAATACTTGTGATGCAGTAGCAGTATGAATATCAAGATTTTCAATAAATGCCTTTTTCATCATTTCATCTTCTGCCATAGCAGCAAGTACACGAAGTTCAATTTGTGAATAGTCAGCATCAACTAAAATGAAACCATCTTTTGCATTGAAAAATCTTCTTAACTCTCTGCCTAACTCAGTTCTTACAGGAATATTCTGAAGATTTGGTTCTGTTGAAGAAATTCTGCCGGTTCTTGTTTCTGTCTGATTTAAAGTAGAGTGAATTCTCCCATCATTATCTATAACTTTTAAAAGCCCATCACAATATGTCGACTTTAATTTTGCAAGTGTTCTGTACTCTAAAATTTCAGGAATTATAGGGTGCTTGTCTTTTAAAAATTCAAGAACTTCTGCATTTGTTGAATAACCACTTTTTGTTTTCTTCTGGTGTGGTAAATTAAGTTTATCTTCTGAGAAAAGTACTTCGCCCAATTGTTTAGGTGAATTAACATTGAATTCACACCCCGCAAGAGCGTAAATATTACCTAACTTAACCGCTATTATATCTGCTAATTTTTCACCATAAGAAATAATTCCATCTTTATCAACAGAAAAACCCTCGCGTTCCATTGATGCCAATACCCTTGAAAGTGGAATTTCTATTTCGTAAAGTAATTTTTCCTGATTGTTTTCGGTAATTGCACTCATTAGTTTTAATGAAAGTGATTCAATTACTGCGGCACTTTTAATATATTCTTTCTCATCTTCATAAATAGCGAGAATGTCATCATTTGCTTTTACTTTAACTTTTTCAAGTCCATAAACTTCACTTAACGCAGAAACGCTATAATCTGATGAGTTGGGGTTAAGTAGATATCCTGCTAATGATGTGTCAAGTTTTATATTTTTCGCACCAAAACCATTTACTTCACAAAAAGCATATAAATATTTAGCGTTGTCTGTATATTTCTCTATATTTTCGTCACTTAAAAACTCCTGTGCAAATGACATAAACATAAAGTCCAAACCAGGTAATACTGCAACGCCTTTCTCCATTTTGAAGAAAATATACTCAATGCCACCATCATTGTATTTAGGAACAAAATATGCTTTCCCTGTGTTTTTTAATTCATCAAGCAACCCGAAGTAATCATCAACCAGATACGCTTCTATTTCCTTAGACGGCGTTGCAGTATTACTTTCTGCTACTTCGTCTTCATCTAAATTAAACCTTTTTATGTGCTTAAACATCTCTAAAGATGCAAAAAGCCTTTTTGCTTTTTCTTTGTCAGGCTCTTTAATTTTATAATCTTCTAAATTTGTACTTACAGGTGCTTCTAAACAGATAGTACCTAACTCTTTACTGAGAAAAGCACTTTCTTTTGATGTCTCAAGTTTTACTTTTGTACCTGCTTTAATATCAAGATTTTCTAAATTCTCGTAAAGATTTTCAATAGACTTGTATTTACTTATTAAATCTATTGCCCCTTTAGGACCAATACCCGCAACCCCTGGGATATTATCGGATGAATCGCCCTGAATTGCTTTAATATCTATAAGTTGTTTTGGAGTAACAAGATATTCTTCTTTAATTTTCTCTATATCATAAACAGTTGAAATTGGTTGACCTGCTTTTGTTGATGCTAAAACTACATTTACATTTTCTTTTACCAACTGCAAAGAATCTCTGTCACCTGTCGCAATATAACAAAAATCATTTTCTTTACAAGAAGCAGAAAGTGTACCCAAAATATCATCAGCTTCGTAACCTTCTTTTTCAACAACTGTATAACCTAAAGTAGTGAGTAATTCTTTTAAAGGTGCAAACTGCTCAACCAATTCTCTTGGAGCTGGTTTTCTACCTGCTTTATAATCAGAATACATTTTATGACGAAAAGTCGGTGCTTTCAAGTCAAATGCTATTGCAACTGAATCTGGTTCATAAGTTGACAATAATGAAAGAAATATGTTTAAAAAGCCATAAATACCATTTGTAAATCTGCCATCTTTTGTAGAAAGCAATCTTACACCGTAATACGCTCTGTTTAATATTGAGTTTCCATCAATAACAAGTAATTTCATAATTAAACTCCTACGAGTGAGTGTATTCGAACCAAATATGCCTTAAATGTCCGATTTCACGCGCCTTTTGTATTTTTTTGTCTTGATATACGCCAGTATACCTTCGTAAAT
>CALAEU010000161.1 GCA_937891215.1 uncultured Clostridia bacterium | reverse complement strand
CATTTTTAGTTGTCAACACTAAAAGGCCATTGCTTAAATATGATGTAATTTTTGAGACGCGTCATAATATGGTTTAAAAATGTTTTTGATATTTTTATATAAGAATCTCCAAACCATATTAGTGCCACGTCTCTACATGGTGTAATTGGTGCGTCTCAGTGACACATTACACCGATGAAAATAAACAAGTGCGTCTCGGTTAGACAATAAGAAGAGGTGTGACATTGTCACGCCTCTTCTTATTATATATCTTAATATTCTTTTACATTCCTTAATTTTTTTTATTGACAATTTGGATAATACTATTTACATTTGCGCAATAATAATAATAATGATAATAAAGATTATGAAAAAAATTGTTTACCTTTCATTGTTTGTTATATTGATTTTAAGTTCTTGTACTTCAACAAAGAAAGTCGCTACAGTAACTAAAGATTACGAAGTAGAGACAATGGGTGTCGGTAAAGATGGTAAAGAGACACAACTGACAGTCGAGAACATTCGTCAATTCTTCTTCTCTATCCTCGAAGGTCGTATCACTGTGCGCGATATGGACGGAAAATTTGATATTAAAGAAATTTCGGGTGCTATGGCTTAACAGCCCAAGTGTACACAGCACTTTTATTGTACTGAACAAAATAGCCGTATTACAACTGGTTTGTGATATGGCTATTTGTATGTAAAAGGGTAATGTGGCAAGAAAGGTAATGTGGACAAAAATGGTTGGTTTTAGACCTGTATGATTATACAAGGCGAACTCTTTATATAGACGAAATTTACCTCAGATTTTCTGCAACAAATCGCATAGAGCAGTGTGCCGGATATGTACGACTAATCGAGAGGATTTTTTATTTGAATATTTTATATTTTTTCGTCAATAACATAATTGTACATTTCAAATTCAGAAAGGAATATTATGTTATGAATAACGAAGAAAAAAATACAAAATTAAACAAAAAGTTTAAAATTGCCTATGCATTTACTATTGTAATAGCATTAGGCGCTTTAATGTTTTCTAAAATCTCAACAGAAAAGAATTTAGGTAAAATAAGTAGTTTAGAAGAAAACGATGGACCAAAACAAACAATTACAGAAGCAACAACAAATTTACCAGAAGAAACTGTAAGACAGAATATAACAAATGTGCCAGACACAAGAACAGAAACTACTGAGAAAAATAAAACAGATGATAAATACAAT
Source organism: uncultured Clostridia bacterium (assembly GCA_937891215.1). The sequence goes on along the minus strand of CALAEU010000161.1, from coordinate 3,431 downwards.
AAACCATATAAAGATTATTATTGTTTACCTTTTGGTAACGAAATTATCAAAGATTACAGTAATATGAATCCTGTTTACTCTAAAACTATGGGCGACTGGCGAACACACAACGGTATTGACTTTACAGGTGAAGAAGGCGGTGCAATTGTCGCTATCAGTTATGGCGAAGTTATTGCAATTTATGACGACGCAATTTTTGGTACTTGTGTTCTTATTGACCATGGTAACGGAGTTACTGCAAAATACTGCGGACTTAATAAAGAAACTCTAACTGTAAAAGAAAACTCTTCTGTTGAAATAGAAACAGTAATTGGTTACCTCGGTGAAATACCTGGTGAAAAAATGGAAGGCAGTCATTTGCATTTTGAAATAACTCATAATGGTGAGCTTGTAGAACCGCTTGAACTTATGGGAAAATAAGATTCAGTGACTAGGCTTTATACGAAAAATGTTTATCCTATCATTTAAACTTTGATTTTATTATCAAGTAAAAATGATAGGATATTGTTGTTTTATTATTTCTAGTTCCCAGTCCCTAGTCCCTAAAAAAAATATCTTGTATTTCCTCCGACTTTGTGTTAATATGAAAAATGTGTAAAATTATGTAAAATAAACACAAAAATAATGGAGGTATTAAAATGAAAGCAAAAAAGTTTATTCCTAAAATTTTACTTTGCTTAGTAGTTGTTGCATTCATTGTAGCTTGTGCTATTATGGCTCCGGCAACCAATGCAACAAGTACATTATGGGCATTATTACCGCCTGTAATTGCAATCTGCCTTGCACTTATCACAAAAGAAGTTTATTCTTCACTTTTTGTTGGTATTGTTGTAGGTGGTCTTTTAGCAACATCATTTAACGGACTTCACACAGTTGGTGCAGTAGTTAGTGATGGTTTTATCAGCGCAGTTTCTGGTAATGCTGGTATTTTCATATTCTTGGTTCTTTTAGGTGCTATGGTTGCACTTATCAACAAAGCAGGTGGTTCTGCAGCATTCGGTGAATGGGCATCAAAGCACATTAAAACAAAAATCGGTGCTTCAATTGCTACATTCCTTTTCGGCGTACTTATTTTTATTGATGACTATTTCAACTGTCTTACAGTTGGTTCTGTTATGCGTCCTGTTACAGATAAAACAAAAATGTCACGAGCAAAACTCGCTTACTTAATAGATGCTACTGCAGCACCTGTTTGTATGATTGCTCCTATTTCTTCATGGGCAGCAGCAGTTTCATCTTATGCTCCGGAAGGAGTAAATGGCATCACTCTTTTCTGCAGTGCAATTCCATTTAACTTCTACTCACTTATGACTTTTGTATTTATAATAACACTTACTTTAATGAAATTCGATTACGGTCCAATGAAACTTCATGAAGCTAATGCTTTAAAAGGCGACCTTTTCACATCAGGCGAAATTAAAGCAGATGATGAAGCAGAAAGCATTGAAAAAGGTAAAGGCAAAGTTATAGATTTAGTTTTACCAATTATTTTCCTTATTGCTATAAGCGTGTTTGCTCTTGTTTATGTTGGCAGATGTATGGGCGAAGAATGGGTTTTCGCTGCATCTCAATATGATGGTTCGCTAGGATTTATTGATGCATTCGCAAATACTGACGCAACGGTTGGTCTTCCTTGGGGTGGAATTATTGCTCTTGTAATTACAATTATCTATTTAATCGCAAGAAGAGTAATCACTTTCAAAGATGCTATGGAATGTATTCCAAAAGGCTTTATTGCAATGGTTCCTGCACTTCTCATTCTCACAATGGCAACAACTCTTAAAAATATGACAAATTTACTTGATGCTTCAGGATTCGTTGAAGGAGCTATGGCAAATGCAGGTGCACTTCACAACTTCTTACCTGCAATCATCTTCTTAGTTGCTTGCTTTATTGCTTTCTCAACTGGTACATCATGGGGTACATTCGGTATTCTTATTCCTATAGTACTCGCAGTATTCCCAGTTGGTAGTACATTAGGTACAATCGGTATGTCTGCTTGTCTTGCAGGTGCTGTTTGTGGTGATCACTGCTCACCTATTTCAGACACAACAATTATGTCTAGTGCAGGTGCTCGTTGTGACCACTTAAATCACGTTTCAACACAAATCCCTTACGCAGTAACAGTTGCTACAATTTCTTTCGTTGGTTACTTATTAACAGGTATAATAACAAGCATAAAAGGTTTACCTGAATTTGTTATTTACCTCACACTCCCAGTTCTTGCAGTATTAACAGTTGCAACATTATTTGCAATTAAAGTAGTTACTAAAAAGAAAGCTTAACAGAAAAGTGCTGAGTGCTGAGTTAAGGAAGCCTTACGGCTTGATTATAATTACAAGTAAATAAAAAATAGTTTATCCTATCATTATTTGTTGATATTAAAACCAACTTTTAATGATAGGATAATTTTGTTTCTATCAATATGTAATTATGATGCCGAAATTCAGCACTCAGCACTCCTGAATATAAGTAATATCATTCAAAATTATTTCTTAAGTGCCTCAAGAAACTCTACAGCCTTACGAATATCAACTTCCGGTTTATCTCCTACTTCTCTTTCAATAGTAAGGAAACCTTTGTATCCAATATCTGTTAATGCTTCAAGATATTCTTTAAATGGAACTGAACCTTCACCTAAAGGAACTTCAATGAATGAATCTTCAGTAACTATTACTTCTTGTTTCATACCATAGATAATTTCAGGGTCCTTATAAAAGATTTGTTTACCATCTTTTGCATGAGTATGAACTATGTACTTCTGAAGATTATAAACTGCTTTAACAGGGTCATCACCTGTAACCATAACTAAGTTAGCAGGGTCAAGGTTTACACCAACACCTGTTGAACCGAGTGAATCTAAAAACTCTTTTAAAACTGCAGATGTTTCAGGACCAGTTTCAATAGCAAAGTGAGCATCAATAGAATCAGCATACTCAGCTAACTCATGGCAAGCTTCTTGCATAACTTTATATCTGTCGTGGTTTTTATCACCAGGAACAACACCAATGTGTGTTGTAACAACATTTGTTTCAAGCTCTTTTGCAAGGTCAAGAATTCTCTTGGACTTTTCTATTTTTTCAGGATTTCTTTCTTTGAAAGAGAATCCGCCGCCACCTAAGTCACCGCAAAGTGCAGAAATAACAAGACCATTAGATTTAACTAAATCTAAAAATTCTTTTCTTTTAGCACCTACAAGATTTTCAGGAGCCATTTCACCAGATGTAGCATATACCTGAATACCCTGAGCACCAACCTCTGCCGCTTTTTTTACTGCAGTCGGAATATCTGTTCTGAAGCTGTTAATAATTACGCCAATAGGAAAATTGTACATAGTAATACCCTCTTTTTATTTTTTAGAAATTATTATTTTTACCATTATAACGATTATAGTTAGTCGAAACAGTGTAAAATTACACTGTTTCGATACC
>CALAEU010000160.1 GCA_937891215.1 uncultured Clostridia bacterium | reverse complement strand
ATATTCATCACAGCAAACAGAATATCTCTCTGGAGGTACACGGAAGATTCTTCCTCATCATCGCTTCATATATTATTATTTGATTAAATTCCGTCGGGCTCAAGCATATTCATTGAAACCCAGCCGTATTCACCGTTATATTTGATGCAAAGCCATTTTTTGCCGTTTTCAGCAGATTTGATTGCATAGCCTTCAACTATATCGCCCTCGGAAAGCTCGCCGAGAAGATCATAATCCGAGCCTGCATCGCTTCTTACATTTGCGCCGTCATCTGACGAAACCTTGTACTTACCGAGTGCATTTTCATCTGCAACATCACATTTATTAAGAAGTACTATTCTCGGTTTGTCACCTATCATCTCAGAAAGTTCGGGGTTAGATGAACTGAGAGGAATTCTTGCATCAACAATTTCTGTCACTAAATCGACAAAAGGCAGACTTTCTTTTATGAGTCTTCGTGTTTTTGCCATGTGACCAGGGAACCACTGAACTATTTGTTTTTGTGAATCAGTACCCCTACTCTGTTCGTTATTTTTTATATTATTATTCTTGTTCTTGCTGTTTTTCTTGTTCATAGTCATAAATATCAAAATCACCAAATGGTAAAAGCCTTATTACCGCTTTACCCATAATATGTTTTTCATCTATTGCACCGATAAGTGTAGAGCGAGAATCTGTTGAACCGTTACGGTTGTCACCCATACAGAATAAATAAGCATCAGGCACTGTGTACGGGAATTGCATATAATCAATTTTTTCAATCATAAAATCTTCTTTTGTATATGGTTCGTTGAGAGCTTTACCGTCAACAAAAACAGTACCTGTACTGTAATCAATATCTACCGTCTGACCACCTGTTGCAATAACTCTCTTTATAAGTGGTTCGTTAAAATAATTGTACTTTGTAGTAACAACTATATCACCATAAACATACTCTGACTTCTGCATTGTAATAAGCCAATCATTGCCGTGAAGTGTATTTTCCATAGACTCGCCTTTAACACCTACAAGACGGAATGCAAAAACGAATATAACCGCTATTATTATAAATGCAGTCATTACAATTGAAACAAAATCGTAAACATTAAGCTGAAATTTTGTTTTTTTATCGATTTCTAACTTTGCTTCTTTCTTTTTTGGTTCACTTGAATTCACTTCTGTTACGAGTGCTTCTTCTGTATTTTCTGTTACAGGAGTTTCCACAGTTTCTGTTTCGTTTATAGACTCTAATTCTGTATTCATTTCATTTTGAGACATATTACTCAACCTTTCCGAATGGTGAAATTCCGAAAACAACTTTACCTATTATGTAGCGTTCATCAATGCAACCTATTTCTGTCGAACGACTATCAAGTGAATCACTTCTGTTATCACCCAACACGAAAACGCATCCTTCAGGAACAGTTATAGGGAACGCAATGTCGAACTGTTGAAGTGTAAGTTCTTCTGAATATTCTTCTTCAATACCATTAACAGTAACGATACCTGTAGTAAAGTTTATATCTACTTTATCTCCACCTAAAGCAATAATTCTTTTAACAATTGTTTTTTTAGATTCTGATGAAGTTGAAAGAACAACTATATCACCAATTTCTGGTTCATATCCCCTTGCAGAAATAATTATTTTATCACCATTATTGAGTGTTGGCATCATTGACGGTCCACTTACATTAACAATTCTGAAAAATAATGTAAAAATAACAGTAATCACAAGTAAAGCCGCAACGACAGGTTCAAGAATATCAAAAACAGTTAATTTTGATTTTTCTTTTTTAGTTTTTTTCTTTTTGTTTTCTTCTTCATCGTAATTAAAATTCAAGGTTGTTTCTTCTGCTTTACTCACTTTTCTGCCACCTTTCAGATTATAGTCGGATTACATTGTATATAAATATTATAATAGATATTAAACAATGAGGGGCAGATTTTCACCTGCCCCACATTTTGTTTGGCATTAGCCAATTTTTTCTTTAACCTTAGAAGCCTTACCAACTCTGTCACGAAGATAATAAAGTTTTGCTCTACGAACTTTACCGTAACGAACAACTTTAACATCTGCAACGTTTGGTGAGTTTACAGGGGATACTCTTTCAACACCAACACCGTAAGAAACACGGCGAACTGTGAATGTTTCTGTAACACCACTACCATTGATAGCAATTACTGTACCCTCGAAAACCTGAATTCTTTCTCTATCACCTTCACGGATTTTAACGTCTACCTTTACGGTATCACCAACAGAGAAAGCTGGTTTTTCAGCCTTAAGGCTGTCTTGTGCAATAAGTTTTAATGCGTCCATATTAACCCTCCGAATTTTTTCAAGCGTTCGTGCTGCCAAGCAGTAGCGGACCGCCAGCTTTAATGTTGCCATTAACTGCCGTTGCAACCTATCGACTGCAACGCACACATAGACTTTAGTATAATACCATAAAGAAATACAAATTGCAATAGAAAATGTTAAACAAATTAAATTAACTCTTTAGAAGCCTTTTCTGTTATTTTTACTATAGGTACAAGCATTTCCGCAGTAAACTTATCTTTCTTTTCCAAATAAGAAAATCGAATGTTTAATGATTTACAAAGTCTTTCGCAAGTTTTTAACCCTATTTTTGAACTTTCCACCTGATTATTTATTTCTTTTATATAGTTAATAAGCTTAACATTTAAAAAATCACCATTTTTAGTAACGGATGCCACAACAGGTTTTTGTAAATCGGCATATTTGTTAATATTTGAAAACAGATTATCGAACACTCTTTTTAAAACAAGTGCATCTACATAAATAGATACATTATTTATTAAAATTGTAGAAGCAACTTCTGCTCCATCAGATTTAAGCTCTGCCAATGGCTCACCTATTAACTGACCCAAAAGAATTGCCGCATCTTCATTAGTACAATTAACTGGTACTTCTGGTGCACCAAATACAAGTGAATACCTGAAAAGTTCTTCTGTGAGTTCTTTTAATCTGTAAATTTTCTCGTGACAACGGTTAAGGTAACTTTCACATTCTTCATGACTTGAATATTGTTTATTGTGAAGAATATCAGAATACCCGACAAGCGAAGTCAACGGATTCCTTATATCGTGAGAAATAGAAGTTATTAATTCCTGATTTGCTTTCCACGCTTTATTTTCACTTTGAATTTTATCAACGAGTGTACTTCTCATTGTTTCAATATCATGAGAAAGAATTGTAACCTCATCTCGTCCATCCAGTGTTATTGGCTTATTTAAATCGCCACCACTTACCTGTGACACTTGTTCTGAAAGATTTTTCACCCTTAATCTTAAACGGTTATTAAATCCGCTCGTTATAGAAAAGAACACTACAAAAAATATAGTTGCCGCAATACAAAGCACAATGGTTGTGTAAACAAGGGAATATTCGTGACCGATTGTCACCGCACAAACACCATCTTTAAACGCAACAGAGTAAATTGTTCTGTCATAGTTACTGTATAAATTACCTTCGCCCAGAGCATCATCTAAAAAAGAATAATCATTATTAACATTATTCCCTGAATTATCAGGCAGTTTGTCAGGCGAAACCACTTCATCACCACTTATTTCAAAATCCTTTAAAAAGACTTTATCTTCTCTGTAAACTGTTAGGTAAACAGTGTCATCATACTGACTTATCCATTCATCAAATTTTTTTGTATCAGTAGAAGCAACATCATTCTGTTCTACAAAATCAACAAATGACTGATAAAGCTCTGCATCGCGCTCTGCTTCTGCCTCTTCGCTTAAAAAGAATTCATCAACTACTCTTATCCCTACTTCAAAAGTCACCAAAGATGAAAGCAGACCCAAAATCAAAGCCAATAAAACACATAATACAATTCTGGTTTTGAAAGATACGAATTTTTTACCATTTACTGTTTTTCTGTTAGTCAAATTGGTACCCCTTTCCCCAGATAGTCTTTAAAAGCACAGGATTTGTGTGGTCATCTTCAATTTTTTTACGAAGATTTAAAATATGCACCATAATTGTGTTCTGTGCTGAAGCAATATACTTTTCATCCCACACAACTTCATAAAGTGTTTTTGTATCAACTGGTTTACCCTTATTTTTAAGGAAGAAACAGAGCATATCAAATTCTGTATCTGTAAGATTTAATAACACACCAGATTTATATGCTTTTTTTGATTTTTCGTCTATTGTAATTACATCTGTACTATTGTTTTTTGCATCTTCATTATCATAATCACGATAACGTCTTATTAAAGAATTGACTTTCATTAAAAGTTCGTTTTGTGAAAATGGTTTACCTAAAAAATCGTCGCCACCATTGGCATACGCTTCTTCTTTATCACTTTCCTGTGTTTTAGCCGTTAAAAATAACACCGGAACTTTGCTGAATTCTCTAATCTTTTTAACAACAGTTATTCCGTCTTCGTGAGGCATCATAACATCTAAAATCATTAAATCAATAAAATGATTTTCTTTAAGAATTCTTATTGCATTTTCTCCGTCTGACGAAGAAAAAACCTCATAACCATTTGAACTTAACAAAAGTTCTAAAATTTCTCTTATATCCGGCTCGTCATCTACAATTAAAACTTTTCTTTGTTCCATAAGTTATACCATCCATAAAATTTATACCATCAATAAAAATCCCCCGAACTCTAC